>NQJH01000415.1 GCA_002256685.1 Methylococcaceae bacterium NSP1-2
ATAAAAATATTCTGATGTACACCGTGCCTATGGTGGTGTGTTTTTGTGGCTAGTAACCAGCGTCAAAATGAATATTGGCGTGATCATTGGTGCGGTGCTACTTTTTGTTGCCTTAAAAAGCTTTTTACCGAGTATTGAACGATTACTAAAGTCGATAGTTGTTCATGAGCGAATGTATTTAGTCATTATGGGCATAGTTCATGGTATGAGCAATTTAGGCGGCTCGATGTTGACTATCATCATTTATGCTAAAAATTATGCTAAAGATAGAACTCGCGTTACGGCTGCGGCTAGCTATGGCACGGTGGCAACCTGTCAGTTAATTACTTTGCTGTTGATTGGTACTAAATTCACTATCAGCTTCGCGGATAAAGTCACGTTTGTACAAATCGGCATTATTCTATTTTTATTGACTGAAGAACTACTGTACAAAAACATTGATAATGAAAAATACAGCAAGATATTTGCGGTGTTCTTATTTATATCGGGTATTTTGCTGATTCTAAAATCGTTATAACATGAGAATTTTAGGCATAGATCCTGGTTCGCGGCTCACAGGTTACGGCATCATCGAAGAATCAGGACGTGGTTTTAACTATATCGCCAGCGGCAGTATTCGCATTGAAGCTGATTATTTTCCTGATCGCTTAAAACAAATTTTTGATGGCATTGTGCAGATCGTTGAAATGTACCATCCTGAACAAATGGCAATCGAACAAGTATTTATGCACAAAAATGCGGATTCAGCTCTTAAATTAGGGCAAGCACGCGGCGCGGCGATTTGTGCAGTACAAACCAGAGGCTTGCCCGTGTTTGAATACGCGGCGCGACAAGTGAAACAAGCGGTGGTCGGGAAGGGCAGTGCTGACAAACTTCAAGTTCAACTAGATGCCAGTGATGCCTTAGGCATTGCCATCTGTCATACTCATTATCAAAAAACAGCATTACGTTTGCAGTCTGGATTAACACGATGATTAGTTTTTTACGCGGTAAATTAGTTGCTAAAGCTCCGCCGCTATTGGTGCTGGATGTACACGGTGTCGGTTATGAAATCGAAGCCCCGATGACCACGTTTTATGAATTACCCGCGCTGGGCGTGGAAATCACATTACACACTCATTTAGTGATACGCGAAGATAGCCATAGCTTATTTGGTTTTGCTACCGAAGCCGACCGTACCCTATTTAGAACGCTGATTAAAGTCAACGGCGTGGGTCCGAAACTGGCATTAACGATTTTATCAGGGCAGAGTGCGGAACAGTTTCATCAGTGTATTCATGATAATGACATTCAAGCCTTGGTGCGTTTACCGGGTGTGGGTAAAAAAACCGCTGAACGTTTAGTGATTGAAATGCGCGATAGATTACCCAATTTAGGCGAGACTACCACGCTAATGCCCATCGTCGGCAATGCCAAACAAGAAGCGGTCAGTGCCTTATGTTCTTTGGGTTATAAACCGTTGGATGCCAGTAAAATGGTGCAGGGTATTCATACCGAAGGCAAAAGTTGTGAAGATATTATTCGCATGGCATTACAAGGCACGATTCGATGATTGAAAGCGATAGACTGATAACCGCGCGTAGTCACAGCGACGAAGAACGTCAAGATCGCGCTATTCGCCCTAAACGACTGGCTGATTATGTCGGGCAAGTTGAATTACGCGCTCAAATGGAAATTTTTATTCAAGCGGCAGTGGCGCGACAAGAAGCCTTAGATCACGTTTTGATTTTTGGACCACCGGGTTTGGGCAAAACCACGTTAGCCAATATTATCGCCGCTGAAATGGGCGTTGCAATACGGCAAACCTCAGGACCTGTATTAGAAAAAGCCGGTGATTTAGCGGCGTTGCTGACTAATTTGGAAGCTCACGATGTATTATTCATTGATGAAATTCACCGCCTCAGCCCTGCGGTAGAAGAAATTTTATACCCCGCAATGGAAGATTATCAGCTGGATTTAATGATAGGTGAAGGTCCAGCGGCGCGTTCCATCAAATTAGATTTACC
>NQJH01000046.1 GCA_002256685.1 Methylococcaceae bacterium NSP1-2
GTACAAAGAGGGCAACATCCTGATTGTGTCCCATAAAGCCACCATTCGTATCATTATCTGTAGCTTATTAGGCATGGATATTGGTCGTTACCGTGATCGGGTCAACGCACTAGCAGGTTCGATTAGTGTCATTAAATTTGCCACTTATGGACCGATGTTAGAAGTGTTAGGCGACCGTCATTATATGCCGCAACACTTGCGTGATCGCGCAGGGACTTAATCATATCACTGTGGTTATCCACAAATTTTGTGGATAACTCTGTGGATAACTGCTTTTATAGCGTGCTTAGTATCGGTTTTTATTACAGTTTTGTTACATTGTATAAAAATACGACAACTTAGCTCGATGATGATAGTTTAAAGGTATTATTTATTTATTTTTTTGAGCAGTTGAACAAATTCAGCGGCGGGTAAGGCGGGGCTGGTTAAATAACCTTGATATAAATCACAGCCTTGTTCTTGCAAAAATTTTAGTTGTGCCGCTGTTTCCACGCCTTCGGCTAATACTTTAAGATGTAAAGTGTGCGCGATGGCAATGATAGTCGCGGTAATTTCTCTATCGCTTTGGTATTGGGGAATGTCGTTAATAAAACTTTTATCAATTTTTAGTACATCCAAAGGAAACAACTTTAAATACGATAAAGAAGAATAACCCGTACCAAAATCATCAATAGCCAGCGTGACACCTAACGCGTGCAGACGTTCAAGAATTAAAATGGCTTCATCTTCGCGCTGCATTAAAGCCGATTCGGTTAATTCCAGTTCTAAATAATGCGCTGGAAATCCTGTTTCGGTTAATACCTCATTAACAACCTTATCAATATGACTGTATCTAAATTGGTAGGGTGACACATTGACGGCAATAGTCAGTGGCGGTAAGCCAGCTGCCAACCAGCGTTGACCTTGCGAACAGGCTTCGTTTAATACCCAGTTACCAATGCTAGTAATCAGTCCGGTTTTTTCAGCCAGTCCAATAAAAAGCGTCGGTGAAACAAGTCCATTTAACGGGTCTTGCCAGCGGACTAACGCTTCTGCGCCGACAATGCGCCCCGTATTAATATCGACTTGGGGCTGATAAAACACTCGCAACTCGCCTTCGCTTATACCACGGCGTAGACGTACTTCAATATCCATGCGTGTTCGTGCCGCATGACTGATGTTTTCCGAAAAATATTTAAAGCAGCCACGTCCTTCCGCTTTAGCGTGATATAACGCCGTATCCGCCTGTTGTAATAATTGTTCTGGCTTATTGCCGTGGTCTGGATAGAGACTAATGCCGATACTGACACCGATACGAACTTCGGTATCTTTCGACAATTGCCACGGTTCACACAGTGCGTTGATGAGGTCAGTAGCGACTAAGGCAGCATCGTCAAGATGGGTAATTTCTTCTAATAGAATCGTAAATTCATCACCGCCTAATCGACAGACGGTATCTATACTGCGTAAACGAGAGGTAAGACGTTGTGCGACTTGTTGTAGCAATTCATCGCCTGCTAAATGCCCAAAACTATCGTTGACTTCTTTAAAACGATCTAAATCTAACATCAGCAATGCTAAGGTTTTTTCTTCACGTTGCGCGATTTTAATCGCATGTTCTAAGCGTGACAGTAATAATAAACGATTAGGTAGACGGGTGAGCGGGTCATGGTGAGCAAGAAAATCGAGTTGCAGTTCTGAGGCTTTAAGCTTAGAAATATCAGCAAATACGCCAACATAGTGAGTGATGATGCCTGATTTATCAGTGACGACACTGATACTGAGTAATTCGGGATAGACTTCACTATTTTTACGCCGATTCCAAATTTCGCCCTGCCAATGACCAGTGGTGGCGATGCTGTGCCACATTTGTGTGTAGAATTCAGTGTCATGACGACCTGAGCGTAATAAACTGGACGGTTTACCGATGACTTCTTCTTCGGTGTAACCAGTAATCTCGGTAAAAGCGGTGTTAATGTGGGTAATGCGTAATTTGTCATCGACCATCATCACGCCATCGCGGATGTTGTCAAACACGGCGGCAGCTTGACGCAATCGGTCATCTTTGAGCTTACTGTCGGTAATATCGCGTACCCCAATCACATAAGCTTGTTTACCTTGCCATTGAATAGGTGCGGCGCGTAATTCTGCCCAACCTATGCCGCTAGGACGGACTAGATTAATTTCTTGTGGGGCATCTATGTTGGTATTGACAGGAATGGCTAGGGTTTTGCCTAGCAGATTATCGCGCTCAAATATGCGTTCTGCACTGTGATTGGTATAAAGCACATTGCCTAAGTGATTCACTACCACGATACCATCGGTGATGGCATCGAGTATAAGTTGGAGATTATCGAATATTTCCTTAGGCATGATCGACGATTCGTTTACATCACAATAGTATCTGATTCATTACCGTGTTGAGAGGTAATTGCCGCGAGGATGGAAGGCATTTTTGATAAATTACCTAGCACATGTAACACCGGTTCGGGTAACTCGCGTACCAACATCGGCGTAGCAAACACATCATTAGCCAAGGCTTTTTCTGGCATATACAGTACTTCAACAATATTTAGCTTCCAGTCTTCGCGTGCGTAGGAGGTACTTAATGCAGTACTCAGTTGCTCAATAAACTGTTTAAATTCATCGTTCAACGACACAATATACAGAGTCAGTATGAGCTTATGGTGCGGGTTTTCTGCCGCTATTATTGGCTCAACAGTGGAGCTGACAATATTTCTAATCTGTGCTGATGACAACGGCTTGCTAGCTATTTGAAAGTGCAGCCCTTCGCCGTAAGCCACTTTGAGTTGATCCATATACTCTTCGGCAAAGGCGGTGACGATGTAAATATTGAGATTTTCATCGATGGCTTTTAAACGCCGTAAGGTTTCAACACCATCGATACCCGGCATTCGCAAATCAAGAAAAATCAAATCGGGACGCAGTTCTTTTACGCGCTCGATACCTTCTAAACCGCCGCCAGCTTCGTGTACTTCATAACCTGCGTCGTCGAGTATTAAACTGAACGCTCCGCGTACAGCGGGATCATCATCGATTATCAATATAGTGTGTATCATATTTTTCTCGTTCCTACGCGCCGCGTGGGAATGCAGTTTCAACGCGTCATGTTAATTAGTAGACCGCAACGCGGATGGCATAACTTCCCACGCAGTGCATGGGAACTAAGTATTTTTTAATTTGCTATTTTAAATTGTAACTTCATGCAGCAGCTATAACCAGATTTATTCTGGACCATTATACTACCACCCGCTTCTTCGATAAGACGGTGTGATACTGACAAACCCAGCCCTGTGCCTTTACCCGGTGGTTTAGTGGTAAAGAAAGGATCGAATATCCGCGTTAGTATGGCTTCGGGAATACCAGAGCCGTTATCGCAAACCGTTAATTCCAATAATGCGCCATTGAGTTGCGCGGCAATATCAATACGCGGCGCGGCAGTGTCGCTCAAGGCATCACGCGCATTAAGCAATAAATTAATTAATACTTGTTGCAAACTATCCGCGCAAAAGTGTATCGCGGGTAAATTATCGGCAAGATCAAGGCGTATTTGCACGTTGGTTTTTTTAAATTCGCTTTCTAATAACGACAAGGTTTGGCTAATGGTTTCATTAATATGGCAAGTATCGGTAGAATTTGATTTAGTGCGCACATAAATCAACATATTGCGGACGATGCTTTTAATGCGCCCCACTTCATGTAAAGCCTGCCCTAACACCTTCACTATTTTGGCATCGGTGCTTTTTTGTTGGGCAAATTCCACATAATTCATTATCCCCATCAGTGGATTATTGATTTCATGCGCCACGCCGCCGACCAGTGTGCCTAAAGCAGATAATTTTTCCATTTGCATCATGTGTTCTCGACTTTCTTGCAACTGCTGATACGCACGGCGGGTTTCTTCCAATAAACGCGCGTTTTCCAAGGAAATGGCGGCGTGTGAGGTTAATAATTCGGTCATACCGGTTTTTTCAGGGGTAAAAATACCAACGGATAAGCGATTTTCCAAATACAACACGCCGATTAACTGCCCTTGCTTAATGACAGGTAGGCATAACACAGAACGCAAACCCATGACTTGTACATCGGGTAACTGTTGAAAATCACACTCAGCACAGGCATCACTCAGTACCAGTTTTTCGTGCGTCCGAAATACATAATTAACGATGGAGGAGCAGACACCACTGGCTTTGCTCATGCTGTAGTGTTGGGGTTGCAGAATCGGTTTTTTACCGATGTGATTTTCGGCGGCAACCACCAATTCATTTTGCTCTTTAATCAATAAATAACCGTGTTGCGCTCCTGAACACTCTAATACCACCGTCATGATTTTTTGTAATAATTGCTCTAAATCAATTTCCGCCGACAAAGCCAGTGCGGATTTCATTAAATAATTAATATCAAGATTGGGCAGGGTGAATGAATCATTGCTTTCATGAGTAATGATAGTCTCATTGCTGAAATTATCAGTGCTGGTGGTGTCGTTACTGTAACGCTCTTGCAAACGGGTGATTTTCGCATCAGCATGGCACAGCGCGTACAAACGCTGGGCTTCAGCATAATACAGTAGATCGCTCAGGTTTTTAGAATCTGAGCGGTCTGAATAGAGTAAATCCCCCAGACATTCGTGAATGTGTCCCGTCAGTAAAGTGTAATCTTGGGCTTGCGCACTCGCAATGGCATCTAAATAACGATTTCTCGCGGTGCGTGGTCGGTTTTGATAGCGGGCAATTTCCGCGTGAATAAACGCCAGATAAGGTTTTAACAACGGACCTAAACTCGCCCACGTTGTGATTTTTTTCAACAACGGTTTAATGTCTGCCTGACACTGTTGCCATTCGCCGTGTGGCGCAGTACGCAAATGATTTAAAACTCGAAACACAAACCACAGCCGTTTCAATACGTTATCAGTTAAGCCATGCAGATATTTTTCTACCGCTTCTAGTGATACCGCCGCAGCGGTATATTCACCACGGTAATATTGGCTGATGGCTAACAGCACAAAATAACTGCCCGATGCGGCGACATAATTGTTTTTTGCCCAGCCTGTTAACGTTTCAGCCATAGCCACAGGGACATAATCGGTTTTCATAGGCGCGACCCAACCAGCTAATACCGCTTCCGCTAAACCAACCGAAAAAAATAATTGATTCTTGCGAGAAAACTGTAAACACTCCTCAGCCGCTTCTTCGATACGATGTAGATTTTTACCTTGCGCCTGTAAATTCCACATCAAAGGACCATAAGACAAGCCCGCGTTATACAAATCGCCGCAATTTTTACCACACTGTATGGCTTTTAAACAGTAATCGACAATCGCGGCGGGATGACTACGCGAGTGCATATTGCACCAAACGATGCCATTCATACCCCGCGTCGCGCCAAAAGTATTGGGATACTTAGCACATAAATCATGGGCTAAATCTTCATAACGAAAGGCGAGGGTGAATTGTTCTTGCTCGCCTAAATTCAGCCCCATAATTGAAAGCGAATAAATCACCGATTCATCCATACCACCCGCTAAACACAGCTTTGTCGATTGTGCGGCGGATAAATATAATTGCGGCACCAAGCCCGACATATATAAGTCTGGAATTAATTCACTGTAAAACGCCAATTCGATTTTACTTTTACGCTCATGAGTAAATGGCATCGTTAAAATAGTCTGCCAAATATCACCTTGGGCGGCAATATCCACCATTAAGGCTTGCATAAGTTGCCGTGCTTGGTCAGCATCTTCGGGTATGGCTTTATCAAAATACGCCAAACCACGATTAGCGGTAATAATCGCCTGATTAAAATTACCAAACGAGGATAAAGAGGTTGTTTGATCCGCTAAGGCTTCGGCTTTGTCAAAATCACTGGCAGCGTGTTCTATTAATTGATTAAGCAAAATTTCCGATTCTTCATAATGACCGCACATCAAATTAGTTTTTGCCAATCGTTGATATATACGAAACGTCAGTTGATACGCGCTTTCCCAGCAATCAGCAGGTAAATAATCATGCGCATTGAGAAAAAACTCATTGGCGGCATGACTCGCTAGTGCATCTAAGGCTTTATTACCTGCGTGAAAATTAATGGTGGCTAAACGGTAGCATGTCGCCTCATCCATGACGGGCGGATGACCTTTATTAAGATGCGCGGCGATAGTGAATAAATTTTCACGCGCTTCTAAGTTTGTACCTTCGGGTAGCGCGTTCAATAAACGATTACCAATACACCAGTGAATAGCAAGGCGTTCTTGCTCATCGACTTGCTGCAATACTGCTTCCTGCACGCGGTCATGAACAAATTGCAAATCCGCTTTGTTTTCCAACAACATGCCTAAACTCAACACTTGTTGTAAATGGTAAAACAATTCCTGCACGTCTATACCCACGACTAAACTGACTTCTTCAGCGGTGAATCGGTTGCCCATGCAAGCACAGTGATTGAGAATATGTAACGTAGACGGTGACAATTTATGCACTTTAGAGCTAAATAACTCCACCACCGTGGTTGGCATTTGGGTATTGCGAATTTTTGCTATATCCCAATGCCAATGTTGTTCACTGTCGGTGTACAGTAAATCCTCGTTATACAGCCACGCTAAACTTTCACTGACAAACAGCGGATTGCCTTCGGTCAAATGGGCAATAAATTGTGCTAACAAAACCGTCGATTCCAATGACGAATTCAAAATATACGCCACCATTTCATGGCAATCATCTTCATTCAATGCCTCCAAACGAATCGCTTGTAATGCGCCCCGATGTTCTTGAATCGTGCGTATCAATTTAGTCAAAGGATGGGCATTATCGACTTCATTATGACGATACGCGCCGATAAAAAATAAATACGGGTGTTCTTGTGGATTGATAAATAAGTTTTGCAAAAAATCAAAGGTCGCACTATCGCACCATTGCAAATCATCAATGAACAACACTAAAGGATGTTCAACATTAGCAAGGCAAGTAAGAAAGCGACCAAATAAATTATTAAAACGATTGCGGGCTTCGACGGGCGGTAAATGAGCTACTTCGGGTTGATGACCGATGATAAATTCCAACTCGGGTACGACATCAATAATCACTTCGCCGTCATTACCGACTGCCGCGATAATTTTGTTTTGCCAATGGGTCACTTGCGCATCACTTTCCGTTAGAAAAGTGCGCATCAAATTACGCAAGGCTTGAATCAGCGAACTGTAGGGAATATTTTTTTGATATTGATCGAATTTACCTGACGTGAAATAACCGCGATTGCGTACTAACGGTTTTTGTAATTCTTGAATCAGCCGCGTTTTACCAATACCCGACAGTCCCGAAATAAACACTGAACGAAATTCACCGGTCATCACTGCCTCATATTCACGCTGAATCAGCTCATATTCCGCATAACGTCCGACCATTTTGGAAATAAAAATAACCCGCTTGGTCCTATCACGCAAACCGATTGGAAACTTGTTTATCATTCCCAACGCCGCATAATCATCACGGCAACGCAATAAATCAGCTAACAAGCCCGCCGCGCTTTGATAACGTTTTTCTGGCTGTTTTAACAACAGCTTAACAATAATATCGCTTAACTGTTCGGGAATGACGGGGTTGATTTCATAGACTTTTGGGGCTTCTTCTGCCAAATGTGAATGAATCAACGCCAGTGGATCGGTAGAAAAAAACGGCAGTTTACCGGTCAACAACTCATAAAACACGATGCCTAACGAATATAAATCGGTAGAAAAATCCACTCGATAATTAATGCGCCCCGTTTGCTCTGGTGAGGTATAAGCCAATGTGCCGCGCACAAATTCAGGATCATAAATAAAATGACTGACATCACGAATATCCAGCGGGGTGATGAAATCAGTTAAACGTACAATCAGTGTGCCAGACTGTACTAAAATATTGTGTGGTTTAATGCCACCGTGAGTAATGCCCGCATCATGCACCGTCTGCAAAATATCCGCTAAGGTACAAGCGATGGTAAAAAAATCGGTTAGCGACACGGTCTGTTGTTGCGCCGCCCAAGTATTTAACGACTGACCAGCAAACCAAGGTTGGACAATAAACTGATGCTCATCACTGACTTCCAATGCTAACGGTGTACAAGCACGCGGATCATGCAGGACTTTCAAGCGTTCGATTTTTTGTTGCAAATGCCGTGACTGATCGTCCCAACTCGACAAGAATTTGAGTAACTTCAATACCAAAGGCGTATTAGGTTGCTTTTTGGCATAACCTTTATAAACCAAAGTTTGCAAGCTTTCACCGAGTTTTTCACTGAGTATGTAGGACTGTAATTTGGGTAGCTTGGACATAGACGACAACACCTCTGCGTGAAAATTGCTCGATACCTGAAATTGTGTAACCCCTCATTGGAGTCCAATAGCTTCAGCTATTGGTGAAACAGCTAAAGCTGTTTTATTCCTGCACAAAGTTATGCACAATCTGTGTGGATAACTCTGTGGATAAACTATTTTATTCGTTGCTTAGTGTCGGTTTTTATTAGAGTTTTGTTAGATTGTATAAAAAGTTACCAACTTATAAATTATTTTAACTATCAATAAGTTATAAATCCGTTCAGGCACGCCAATCCCTGTGAAAAACCTGCTCTAAGTCATTGATTTTTTCTGTGAACAACATGAACAATCGTTAATTAATCGAATTTGCATAATAGCGGTTGTTACACACTTTGAGAATTTCATTTTTCAAAACGGTGACCGTGCAGAGTATAATCACCTGTTACTTAGCCTGTTTTTCTAAACCTCATGCTTTTACAGTCTATTTCACGATAACATTCAATACAGACAAACTCAATGTCCACAAACGATACTAACTTGCCCACTCATTTTATTCGGCAAATCATTGCTAATGATTTAAAAACTAACAAACACCACGGCAAAGTTGCCACCCGTTTTCCGCCTGAACCTAACGGTTATTTGCATATCGGTCATGCAAAATCGATCTGTTTAAATTTTGGGTCGGCATTAGAAAATAATGGCACTTGTAACCTGCGTTTTGATGATACTAATCCCGAAAAAGAAAGTATCGAATACATGGAATCCATAGAACGTGATGTGCAGTGGCTGGGTTTT
>NQJH01000251.1 GCA_002256685.1 Methylococcaceae bacterium NSP1-2
TTGGATGCAGGGCTGATAACTACCGTCGGATTGTAATAGCCACGCTTGTGAATTGTCTTTTAAATACAAATCAAGGTCGTGCAGAATACGATTAGAAAGCCGTTTACTTTCAATCGGAAAGCACACTTCAACCCGTCGAAACATATTGCGATTCATTAAATCCGCGCTAGAGGCATAGACTTCTTGATTGCCGTCATTAGCAAAGGCATAAATCCGCGCATGTTCTAAAAAGCGTCCGATAATGGAACGGACTTCAATGTTTTCAGAAACACCGACAATGCCCGGTCGTAAACAACACACGCCTCTGACGATTAATTTAATCTCAACACCTGCTTGTGAGGCGCGGTATAACGCTTGTATGGCTTGCTCTTCGACAATGGCGTTGACTTTAATAATGATTTTTGCAGGTTTCCCCGCTTTGGCGTGGTTTATTTCGCGCTCAATTTTTTCCAGTATGCCTTTATGTAAAGTGAACGGTGATTGCAATAATTTATGTAACTTGGTTACTTTACCTAAGCTAGTAAGCTGAGCAAATACCCGTCTGACATCTTCACCTAAATCTTTATCACAGGAAAACAAACCGTAATCGGTATAAATCTGTGCGGTTCTACGATGGTAGTTGCCAGTGCCTAAATGTACATAATTGCGTAATTCGTTACCTTCGCGTTTTAATACTAAACACATTTTGGCATGGGTTTTATAACCCACCACGCCATACACCACATGCACGGCGGCTTCTTGTAATTTAGACGCTAAATCAATATTGGCTTTTTCATCAAATCGCGCTCTTAATTCAATCACCACCGTGACTTCTTTTTGATTGCCGCAAACATGTCTTTAGTGCGTGTTAGTTGTGTGGGAATACTGGGTTTAAACGGGGCAAATTTCAGGTCTGGGCGGTCAACTAAGTCTATGACTTCTTGAATACGATTGAGATTAACAGGACCATCAATTAAAAATAACCGCTCTCTATTCATTTCAAAACGATCCAGCAAAAAGCTGACCGTTTCATCGGGGCAAGCAGCATCAATTTCTAGTCGTACTTCGTCACCATAATTGCGCATAGCAAGTTCACCTTGAACCGCGAGCAATAAATCATCAATGGCATCATCATCAACATAAAAATCACTGTTGCGTGTAACGCGAAATTGATAACACCCTTTTACCGTCATACCGGTAAATAATTCACTGACGAACGCATGAATAATTGAGGATAAAAATACAAAATCACTAGCCCCCCCCTGCGTTTCTTCAGTGGGTAATTGAATAACACGCGGTAACGCCCTTGGTGCTTGCAAAATAGCCCTACCGCTATTTCTACCAAACGCATCTTTACCCGTGAGCGAGATAATAAAGTTTAAACTTTTATTTAATATACGCGGAAAAGGATGGGCAGAATCTAAACCCACGGGAGTTAATATCGGCAATAACTCTTCATTAAAATAACGGGATAACCATTTATGTTGTGCTTGTGTCCAATCGCTACGGCGAATAAAGCGAATATTTTGTTCAGCAAGGTTAGGAATTAATACCTCATTAAGTATTTGATACTGCTCACTGACTAACTGCCGCGCATGAATAGAAATTTTCTCTAATTGTTCAATGGGTGTTAAACCATCCGAACCGACCGCTTTAGGATCAATACTTGCCATTTCAATAATACTGGCAACCCGCACTTCAAAAAATTCATCGAGATTAGAACAAGAAATACACAAATAATTCAATCGTTCCAATAACGGCACATCCTCATTTTTTGCTTGCGCTAAAACCCGTTTATTAAATTCCAGTAAACTTAAATCACGATTAATATAAAACTCAGATTTTTGTAAATTGATAGGCTCTACGGTTTCATTGCTATTCATGTTTGTCTCTTTGGATAGGTAGCCAAATTTTAGACCTGTCCGGTCTGTCGAAATTATCTTAAAGCACGCGCTAAATCCATATTGTATTGATACTCTAATACCTCGTGAGTTCTTTGGCAAGGATAGGTTTTGCAATATTGATTATCAGTCAGATAGTCAAACATCATTGTTATCAGGTCATATTGGTGCAAACCATCTTTTTTAACAAATTTGCTATTGATAATATAAAAAGCGGAGGGTTTATGAATACTGTCTTCTTCGTTATTACGATAAGCCATCTTTTCATAAAACTGTATTCCACCCAATGTTGGCACATGATCACCCATAATAATAATTAAGCTATTAGGGTCTAGTTTAGTAAGTTTCTCTATATAATTCGCTAAGGCTTGAGTGCGATAAAATATTTGATTCGCTGCTCTTTGAAATTCATCGTTCATGACTTTTTTACCGGCTTTTGCCGTTAGTCGAATAGGATGTCTGTTTTCATTCATAGTAAAAGGCAAATGTCCGTACATACCTAATAAATAATTAAAAATTGGTGGATGATCTTTTTGCTCAAGATGGGCTTTAACAAACGCTAAGTTTTGTTCAAACAAATCGCCATCAAAAATATATTTTTCTTTATCAACTAAATCCATATATGTATTACTTTTAGGCGCGTATTGGCGAGGAAAATAAATCTCATTAAATCCTATGCCTTTATAGGCGTTAACCGCATTAAAAAAACTTGGTTTATAGCTATTACTAGCCACCACTCGATAACCCACACTTTTTAATAATCTAGGAATACAAAAAACATCATCACCGGTAAAACTATTAAATTCAATACTGCTATATTTATGTAATGCAGGTACACCACATAATACTTCAAATTCTGCCTGTGCAGTATTACCGCCAAATACAGGTGAGATAACCGCATTTTCATGATTAGTTAGCATAGCAGAAAATTCTTTAGCGTAAATAGCATCACTATAGCTAATTTTAGCAAACAACTGGGGATTAAAAAAACTCTCCATGAGAATAACGTGAATATTGCGCTTATTATTTTTTTCTTTAAGAAACTCGGCTAATTGTGTTTGTGATTTTTCATATTCAATACCATCGCCATAGAGTTCATTAGCTAATGCTTTTGAATTGGTCATACTGGCTTCAAAATATAACATCGAGGCAATATAACCATTTTGTGCTGTCGCTTGATCTGACCATTGCGTTACGCCAAATTTTGAAAATGGATTAAATAAGCCATCTAAATACCAGACTGGCTTAATTGATACCATGACAAAGAAGCCGACAATAATAAATACTGGCAATAAATATCGATACCATACTCTAGTAAGGTTAATCACTAAAATAAAAACGACATGCAGTAATATAGTGATATTAAGCGCGATTTGCCAAAACGGTAAAACATCAATTAATTCGGGAATTTCTGATAAATCGCACAGTTTAAATACCTTACCAAGCGATACAAAATAATAGTCATAAAATACATAAAATAAAATAATCGGTAAAAGTGCGAGAAAATAGCGATAGCGATTATTCTTTAATACAAAAAACAGCATGTAATAGCTAATAGTGACTAAGAAAAATTCTAAGGGCACCAATTTAATTGCGCCTTTATCCCATCCATAGATACCACCATATATATCACTCAGTCGTTGGTAGCCTAGCAAAAATACAATAATGATTGCTATTGGTATAAATAGATATTTAGCCAATATTAATAAATACTTGACCATCAATTGTTTGTTCATTATTACTCGATGTTTAAAGATGGTTTGCTATTTCCCAGAAGTATTATTTTTCTAATAGGTACAAATGAAAGTGTTTTGAGTAGGCGCGATTTTAATCGCGCCTACCCTATTTACAGTTTGGCTTTAATTACTTGATAAATTGCTTCGGTAGTCGTTTCTGCATCCTGCATAATGGCGGCTAATTCAGCGATTTTTGCTTCAGCAAAGTCTCTGTCCTTCAAACTACCTGCATTAATATAGACATTGAGAGCGGCTGTTTTTAAGCCACCGTAAGCTGCCATGACGGCCGCGCCCGCATCACTGATAACATTAGGATTGCCTTTTTCAGCGGCGATTTGACTGAGTGTTATGGTTTTGGCACAGGCTTTTGCGCATTCTAAAGGCACGATGGTGGCATCTTTCATGACGGTTTGAATCGCGCTACTCCGTGCGGCTTTATCGGTTTCTTTGGGTAAACCGTAAGCTGCCATCACGCGGTTAAATACGTCCACATCGGCTTGAATGAAGTCAGTCAATTGTGCGCGTAAATCTTCGGCTTGTGCCAATAGGGCTTGCATTTCGCTTTCGACTTCGGCAAATTTGGGCTTGCCGATGGTTAGATTACACACCATGCTGATTAACGCCGCACCTTGTGCGCCCATAATTGCCGCCGCACTACCACCACCCGGTGTGGCAGATTTGCTGGCAAGTTCATCGAGAAATTGTTGGATAGGTTGGTCTTTTATTTCGCTCATGGTTGAATTGGTGTGTGGTTTTAATGTGTTCAGTGTTGGGTTGTTTGGGAGTATTTTAACAGCAAGTGGTAATTTTGTAGGTCGGGTTAGGCGTTAGCCGTAACCCGACAATGGTGTGATGTATAGTGTTTGTCGGGTTACGCTATCGCTAACCCGACCTACGCACTATCGTGCTATTCTTTTCCTGCTTGCCAAGAATGACCACATTTTATGCAGGTAACTGTAACTTTCTCAGAACCAATAAAACCGCTAAGTAAGCCGACACCACCCAATAAAACGCCACCAACGATTGCCTTGCCGAGGGTAAAACCCTTTTTATTGCAAGTTAGATGTGTTGACCTGCATTTAGGGCAACAAAAGTCACTCTCATGCGCAGGTGTAATTTCTTGTAAAGTAGTTGCGGGACTTGTGGCATCGCGAACTGCATAATAGATCAAGGAAAACTCACCTTGTT
>NQJH01000252.1:0-3502 GCA_002256685.1 Methylococcaceae bacterium NSP1-2
CCTTGTCCAATACGATTTGGACCACCACCTAAAATGATGATTTTCTCTTTGTCCGAGACTCGCGCTTCGCATTCTTCTTCATAAGTGGAATATAAATACGCGGTATCCGATGCAAACTCCGCCGCGCACGAATCAATACGTTTATACACAGGACGGATGCCTTTTTATGGCGCACATTGCGGACTTCTGTTTCAGACGCATCCAACAATTTTGCTAAACGGGTATCAGAAAAACCTTTACGCTTGAGTTTGAACAACTCCCCTGCTTTTAAAGTGGATAGCGTTTTAGTGGCTAAGGATTTTTCAGTGATAATTAAATCTTCAATCTGCGCCAAAAACCACGGATCAATTTTGCTAGACTCGTGAACGTCGGCAATCGTCATACCACTACGAAACGCATCGGCAACATACAGCAATCTATCAGGACCAGGGTGACGCATTTCACGGCGCATTTTATCGGCGGCGTTATCGGCAGTTAAATCGGTAATTTCACACAGACCATCAATGCCAATTTCCAAACCGCGCAAGGCTTTTTGTAATGATTCTTGAAACGTGCGACCAATTGCCATCACTTCGCCGACTGACTTCATTTGCGTCGTCAGACGATCATCGGCTTGCGGGAATTTTTCAAACGTAAAACGAGGGACTTTCACGACGACATAATCAATCGATGGTTCAAAGGACGCAGGCGTTTTGCCGCCCGTAATTTCATTTTTCAACTCATCCAGCGTATAACCCACCGCCAACTTAGCCGCCACTTTCGCAATCGGAAAACCCGTCGCTTTAGAAGCTAACGCAGACGAACGCGACACGCGTGGATTCATTTCAATGATAATCATGCGCCCATCGACAGGATTAATCGCTACCTGCACGTTAGAACCGCCTGTATCCACGCCAATCTCACGCAACACCGCCAGCGACACATTACGCAAAATTTGATATTCCTTATCAGTCAGCGTTTGCGCGGGTGCAACGGTGATAGAGTCGCCCGTATGCACGCCCATTGGATCAAAGTTTTCAATCGAACACACGATGATGCAATTATCTTTAGAATCACGCACCACTTCCATTTCGTATTCTTTCCAACCGAGTACCGATTCTTCAATCAATAACTCATTAGTCGGCGACAAATACAAACCACGTTCGCAAATCTCAATAAATTCTTCTTTGTTATACGCAATCCCGCCGCCACTACCGCCCATCGTAAACGATGGACGAATCACCGTTGGATAACCGACTTCTTTTTGTGCGGCGATAGCTTCTTCCATCGAATGCGCAGTTTTAGACTTTGCAACTTCATAACCGATACGCACCATTGCCTCATTAAACAACTGACGGTCTTCGGCTTTATTAATCGCCTCTTTACTCGCGCCTATCATTTCCACGTTGTATTTGGCTAACACTCCGTGTTTATCTAAATCTAATGCACAATTCAACGCCGTTTGTCCGCCCATCGTCGGCAAAATGGCATCAGGGCGTTCTTTAGCAATAATTTTTTCCACCGTTTGCCAATCAATCGGCTCGATGTAAACCGCGTCCGCCATATCGGGGTCAGTCATGATAGTCGCAGGATTCGAATTGACCAGAATCACGCGATAACCTTCCTCGCGCAACGCTTTACAGGCTTGTGTGCCTGAATAGTCAAATTCACAGGCTTGCCCAATAACGATAGGGCCCGCGCCTAATAATAGTATGGATTTTATGTCGGTTCTTTTTGGCATATTCTTAAATGTTAGGGTTATAATTTTTTACAGTGTTCGCATGAAGGAACGGCTCATTTTTTATAATGATACTTGCAACTGATAATAATAAGTCGGTCAGATTCAATTTTATAAACTAAGCGATGCTCATCGTCGATGCGCCGAGACCAATAGCCTTGTAATTCATGCTTTAAAGCCTCTGGTTTGCCCAAGCCTTGATAGGGATTGCGGCTAATATCTTTAATAAGATTAACAATGCGTTTATGGCATTTTTTATCAAGCATTGCCCAGTCGTTAAAATCATCAAAAGCACTGGATTCAAAGCTAATAATCATAATTTGTTTATATCAACATCAATAAGTTGATTATTTTCAACATTTGCTATTGCGGCTAAAAGTCGTGCTTTATTTTCAGGGCTACGCAATAAATATGCCGTTTCATCTTGTTCAATTTGCGTTATCTCAGAAATTGCAATTTCAATTGCTTGATGAGGAAACTGCGCTTTTATTGCCGCAATAAAAGATTCATTTAATTCATCACTATTTATTTTATAAAGCGTGTACATTTTATATCTGCCCGTTTTAATAATTGAAATTTATAGTGTTTGAATACCTAGATTCCACTATGTTTCATCTAGGCTACTTGCTGTCAAACACCACATCCTCATAAATATCACTTAACCTCAAAACCGCCTGATAATTTTCACAATCAATATTTAGTATTTCATCAGCTTCTAATAATGCGGTTTGCCATTCGTCTTGGGTATCTCGGACAAAATATTCAACTTGTGTTTTATCACTACTGATTAGTAAGTAATAACGCAAGCTGGGTATTTTTGTATAGGCTAATAATTTTTCTCTTTTATCAGTATTTGCGGTGCTGGCTGATAATACTTCAGCGATGAAACACGGTTGTTGTTTGTAATATTCATTGTTGTCTTGAGCATTACAAACTAGCATTATGTCTGGATAATAATAGGTTTTTTGCCATGCTAGTTTGAGTTTCATATCACTCATGAATACCCCGCAATGCCCACCGCGTGCTGCCATGCGAAGATGAAAGCCGATATTTAAAGCAATTCGATTATGGCGTTCACTCGCGCCAGCCATTGCATAGAGTTGTCCGTCAATATATTCATGACGCATATCAGCATCTAGTTCTAATGCTAAATATTCCTGCTCTGTTAAATGGGTAATTTTTTTCAGGGCGGTCATCATTACTCCTAGACTATGCGAGGTCTTAAAACTCCGAGGTTTTAAAACCCTCGGAGGTTTTGTTTATCACGCATTCATTAAGTCAATAAACTCATCAAACAAGCCTTCGACATCATGCGGACCGGGGCTGGCTTCGGGGTGTCCTTGAAAGCTGAACGCTGGGTAATCAGTGAGTTTTATGCCTTGTAAGCTGCCATCGAATAATGAACGGTAAGTAGCGATGACGTTGCTAGGTAAGCTGTCGGCATCGACCGCGAAACCGTGATTTTGACTGCTAATCATCACTCGACCTGTGGCAATTTCTTGTACAGGGTGATTCGCGCCGTGATGCCCGAATTTCATTTTTTCAGTTTTCGCGCCACTGGCTAGGGCTAATAATTGATGCCCTAAGCAAATGCCAAATACGGGGAGTTTGGTTTCCACGATGGTTTTAATCGCTTCAATAGCGTAAGTACAAGCTTCAGGATCGCCTGGACCATTGGATAAAAATACGCCGTCTGGGTTCATTGCGAGAACGTCAGCCGCTGGGGTTTGCGCGGGGACTACAGTAACACGACAACCGCGATTAGTGAGCAATCTGAGGATGTTG
>NQJH01000252.1:3514-5062 GCA_002256685.1 Methylococcaceae bacterium NSP1-2
AGTTTGCGGGTATCAATTTCAGCAATCGCTACCACGTTGTTATCAAGCAAATATTGTTGTAGCGTTTTTTCTGACCGCCAGTTGCTGGCTAACAACGGTAAATCTCGAATCACTAAACCACTGGCAAACACCGCGCGAGATTCATCATCTTCGCTGTTGGTGCCGGTGTTACCAATGTGCGGATAGGTTAGCGTGACAATTTGTTGGCAGTAGGACGGATCACTGAGAATTTCTTGGTAGCCTGTCATGGCGGTGTTAAACACCACTTCGCCGACGGAACAGCCGTCTGCCCCGATAGATACGCCGTTGAATACGGTGCCATCTTCTAGCACTAATAATGCGGATTTAGTCAAAAACGTCACCTCTAATGTACAAAACGGGATGACCCATTAAGGATTCATCCCGCTATAAAAAATTAATTAGTGCAATTTTACGAAATTATACTGCTTAGGTCATTAACAATTTTTTAATGTTTGATTTTTATGCCGCTAGTTGCCAGCGGTAAGGTTAATACAAACAACGCGCCTTGCGTGCTTTCTGCTAATTCAATTTTTCCACCGTAGGTTTTCAATAACGACACGGTGATTTCTAAACCTAAACCTGTGCCGCCGTTATTTCTGCGCGTGGTAAAAAATGGCGTGAAAATTTTTGTGCGATTAGCGGGGGAAACGCCGGTGCCGTTATCGTGCAAATGCAGTTCTAGCGTATTTTCATGCTGAATGACACTGAGAGTGAGTTGTTTAGCTCCGTGTTGCAAGCTGTTTTCAAATAAATTGTTCAGAATGATGTCTAGCGCGTCGGGGGCAATTGCTAATGGCGTATTCGGTAATTTCTGGTAACACACACTCAAGCCGCGTTCAGCATAACGATTTTGCAGCGTAAAAATAGCTTCGGGCAAATGGCTATCTTGTTGACTGGGTTCTAATACATCCGCCCGCGCCAGTTCCAGCAAACGATTCACCAATTGTTTAAGCCGCTGCGTATCGGCTAATAAATTATCAATAAATCGCTGACGGCGATCACTGGGCATATCACTGTGATCTTGCAATAATTCTAACGCGCCCTGCATAGACGTGAGCGGGGTTTTAAATTCATGCGAGACGTGAGTAGCGAAGCGTTGTATATAATCCGTTCGTTCGGTTAGGGCTTGCGACATACTGGCAAAACTCTCAGAGAGTTGAGCAATCTCGTAAGTGACCGGATTTTTTAACGGCTTAATCAGTTTTTGTTCACCTTGTTTCACGCGCTCCGTTTGGCGAATGAGTTCACGAATTGGACGAGAAATAGTCGCAGATACCAGCAACACCAGCATAATTACCAAAATTAGCAATCCCCCACTGGCAGTTAAGATTTTGTTCTGCACTTCAAACAAGTGCTTAATAATATTATTGGGGGTGCGTGATAGGTATAACACGCCTTGCAGGTGTTGTTTTTCCACTATGGGAAAGGTAACGAATACGCGAATATGCGTGCCGCGACTTAAAGAATACAACGGCGGCGGGGGCTCATCGGAAATACGTTGGCGGATAATGCTGGCATAGTGCCCTT
>NQJH01000047.1 GCA_002256685.1 Methylococcaceae bacterium NSP1-2
TGAAACGTGCCAGATTGTTGTCGGTTAGATACTGTCGTAAACAGGCAAAGCCTGTGCCTATCATGGAATTAGCTAGACTGGTTTCATCGGATACCTGAATCAGCTCGCCATTTTTCCACGCACCTTTACCCAGTTCTGCACTGTAATAATCATTTAAAGCAGGGGCATAGACCACACCCATCACTAACTGTTGGTCAATCTCTAAAGCGACACTGATAGACCAAAAATACTGACCTTTGGAAAATGAATGCGTACCATCAATGGGATCAACAATCCAGCGATTCGTTTGATTAGCCGTTTGCCCACTTTCTTCACCCCAAAAACCATATTCTGGGCAAATTTGGCTGAGTTTTTCTTTTAAAAACGCTTCTACGGCAACATCGGCGGCGGTGACAAAATCACGCGGGCTTTTTTTGTTAATGGCGACATTTTTTAAATCTTTAAAATAAGTTAAAGCGATTGTTCCGGCTTCACGCACGACTTGTTCAAGTTCAGTAAGCGAAATGGGCATGTAAAATTCCTGTTAAAGTAAAAAAGGGGATTATCGTGATGTCACTGCCCACAGTTAAGGATAAACCTAATGTTGCTGTAGGTGCGGATTTATCCGCATAACGCGAATAAATTCGCGCCTACCTCATGTTGAATAACTGATAAAAATTAGCGGTGGAGTGTTGGGCAATTTCTTCTACCGATGTGTCGCGTAGCTTGGCAATTTGTTCAGCGACATAGCGCACATAAGTCGGATAATTGGGACGACCACGAAACGGAACGGGGGCTAAATAAGGTGAATCCGTTTCGATTAAAAAGCGATCCATAGGCACTTTTTTTGCCACGTCTTGAATATCTTTGGCACTGTTAAAGGTGACAATACCCGAAAAGGAAATATAAAAATTCAAATCCAAGGCTTGCTGAGCAAATTCCCAGTCTTCAGTAAAACAGTGAATAATGCCGCCGACTTCACTCGCGCCTTCTTCTTGCAAAATGCGCAAGGTGTCTTGCTTGGCTTCGCGGGTGTGAATAATCAGCGGTTTTTTTAAGGCTTTCGCCGCTTGAATATGATTGCGAAAGTGTCGGTGTTGCCAACTCAAATCACCTGAGCTACGAAAATAATCCAGCCCCGTTTCACCGATGGCAATCACTTTATCGTTCGCGCCTAAAGCAATGAGTTTATCAACGCTGGGTTCTTCACCCTCATCGACATTGGGATGTACACCAACGGATACAGAAATTTGCGGGTAATCTGCCACCAAATCCAGCATGGCAGGATAAGATTCCAAATCGATGGCGATACAGAGTAAATGTTCAATGTGACTATTTTTTACTTCCTGCATGAAACAAGAAAAGTCATTTTGATAGGGTTTTAGATCAAGACGATCTAGGTGACAATGAGAGTCTATTAGCATAATTACATGGTATGAGTAGGGCGGTCGGTTTCTAAAGCACCCGCCAAATAGGTTTCGATTTTATTGCGCACTTCGATGCCTTTACCGTCTTTATTACTGAACTGCACACCAATACCTGAAATTCGATGCGCTTCCGAACCTGATGGTGTTTTCCAAACCACTTTGCCCGCAATCGGCAAGCGATCAGATTCTTCCATGATATGAAGCAGAATAAACACTTCTTGACCCATTGCATATTCCCGCGTGGTGGGAATAAATAAACCACCACCGAGAACAAACGGCATATAGGCGGCATATAAAGAAGGTTTGTCTTTAATTGACAGGGTTAATACCCCTTGTCGGGTGGAAGATGTAGATGCGGTTGTGGATTCTGCCATGTTATCGACTCCGATTAAGTTCAGACCATTGGATTAAAATTTCTTCAAACAAGGATTGTTTATTGATTGTTGACTCCAGTCGCCCACGACTGAGTAACAATAAATCATACAGCTGATAAAGCCCTTTAAGGTCAAGCTGTCGCGTCAAGCTGTGTAATGATGAATGTAAATCCGAATTATACAAGTGTTCGGCGTGATTTTGGTAAGCACATTTAATTAAATCAACCACCCAAGACGTTAGCCAAAATAATAACGGGGCTTCGGGGTGCTTAAGCCATTGTTCGGCTATCAATACAGGGTGAGTTTGGCGTTTTGCAACCGCTAGCCACTGTTTAAAACATTCGTTACGCTGAGTGAGTGTCTCGTCTTTCGCATAACTCAATGCCAATAACGGCGCACCTTGTGCCAATCCTAATAATACGGAGGCATCCTGTTGTATTTTTTGCGCTTTTAACCACGTCAACACCGTGGCTTTATCAGGCATGGCAATGGCTAATTTTTGGCAACGGCTGAGAATGGTGGCGGGTAATTTGCTTTGTCTATCACTGACTAATATAAGAATAGTACGCTCATTGGGTTCTTCCAAACATTTTAAAAACGCATTAGCAGCGGCATTATTTATTTTGTCGGCAGGATTGAGAATCACCACGCGATAGCGATCAAATTGGGGTTTTAACGTCAGTTTAGTAATTAGACTCCGAATCTGGTCAATCGCAATAGTAGTTTTGCCCTCTTCGGGTTGCACCATCATAAAATCAGGATGGGTTTGTGCTTTCAGCAACAAACAGCTATGACAATGCCCACAGGCATGACTATCAGCTTGTGGCTGTTCACACAATAAAGCAGCGGCAAACTGTTCGGCAAGTTGTAATTTACCTACGCCTTTGTTACCTGTTATCAATAAAGCTTGCGGAATGCGCTGTTGCACAATGTAACTGTGCATAAGCGTCCAGTGCGCTTGTTGCCAAGGAAGTGTGGTCATGTTTGAGCAAAGAGAATTAAAGAAGTGGGTGTGATTATAAATCATGCGTTTAACTTAAGACATAAAACGTAGGGTGGGCAGTTTTGTAGGTGCGAATTCATTCGCATTGTGCAGCTAAATCCGCCCCTACAACGCGATACACCTAAACTTTCAACCGATACCCAACCCCTGATTCGGTCAATAAAAACTTAGGTTGCGTTGAATCGGCTTCTAATTTCTGCCGTAATTGGCTCATGTAAATGCGTAAATAATGCGCGTTTTCTGAATAAGACGGACCCCAGACTTCTTTGAGAATTTGCTGATGGGTCAACACCCTGCCTGCGTGTTTAACTAATACCGCTAACAGTCTATATTGAATCGGTGTGAGATGGATTTCTTGGTCATCAATACTAACCACCCGATTGTGTAAATCGACTTTCAACACGCGCTGACAACACGTCGTGACAAACACATCGGCTTTTATATGTTCCATCGGTCTGCTGGCATGACGCAATGCCACGCGTATTCTTGCCAGCAATTCACCAAAACCAAACGGCTTAGTCAAATAATCATCTGCCCCCGCATCCAGCGCGTCGATTTTATGTTGCTCACTGCTACGCGCTGACAGAATGATAATGGGTATTGCTGACCAAGTGCGAATTGCTTTGATCACATCGACACCATCCATATCAGGCAAACCTAAATCAAGGATGACTAAATCGGATTTACGAATCTCTGCTTCGATGATGCCTTGTTTACCTGTGTCGGCTTCAAACACCGTAAAACCCTGCGTACTCAAACCCGTGCGCAGAAAACGGCGAATCGGCGGATCGTCTTCGATAACGATAATCACAGGATTAATTTTAGCCATCGACTTATTCTAGTTCCATAACAGGGGGTGGTTCATTGATAGGCAATATAAAGGTAAAAATAGCCCCACCGCCGCTTCTGTTTTGTGCATAAATACGCCCACCGTGAACTTCAACAATAGCGCGACAGATTGCTAAGCCTAAACCGACTCCACTTTGAGCCGCTTCGTGCCGTGCTTGATAAAATTTTTCAAACAACTGTTCTTCACGCCCTTTGGGAATACCCGGACCGTGATCGGCAACGGAACATTCAACCGCATTGGTTGATATTTCCGCACTAATCTCCAACTCACTCCCCGCTGGTGTATAGCGTATCGCATTTTCCAGTAGATTGATGAATACTTGTTCAATCATCACCGCATCGACAAACACCAGCGGTATGCCCGCTGGCAGTTTAACTTTAACAGGACGGTCGGCTAAATGTTTATGTAACCGTGTTAATACCGTGCCGATAATTTCTTCTAACGGATGCCACTGTTTATTTAATTCAACCACCCCTGCATCGAGTCGCGCCATGTCTAAAATATTGTTGATTAAATTGGACATGCGTTCAGCTTCATCGACAATAACGCGGCTTAAATCCAATTTGTCTTGCGTTTGCAAAGTTCCTTCGCCTTCTAACAAGGTACTCGCTGAACCAATAATCGTTGCTAACGGTGTGCGTAAATCATGGGAAATGGCACTGAGCAGCGAGTTACGCAAGCGTTCTGCTTCTACCTGCATTTGCGTCATCTTGGCTTGCTCGGCGAGGCGAATGCGCGTCACCGCCTGACCGATTTGCCGTAAAAAAGTTTCCAGCAATTTCTGCTGTTCGGGCAAAAACACGCGCCGTAAATTAACAGGCAGTAATGCTAACACGCCCAATACTTTATCTTCATTGTGTATAGGAAAATAAATAGCTTCTGTACCGGGTAGCGTGTTTGTCCCCTGCCCTGCCATTTCATTATGATCTAACACCCATTGCGCCACGCTTAAGTCTGCCCCATGCAATGACTCTGGAATACTTTTTTGTTTGGGATACACCACGCGCCCATTGCTGTCTGAAAATAAAATAACATTGCGACTGCTGAATTCAGAATGTAAATGCCGCACCGCAGTACGAACAATTTCCTCCTCACTTTGACTCGCAGCAAGCTCTTTGCTCATCGCATACAACACGCTCGCACGTCTTTCTCGGTGCGCGGCGACTTTGGCTTGAGAATGGACATTAACCATTAAATTACTAATCACCACGCCGACGACTAGCATCGTGGTTAAAGTAATTAAATATTGGCTGTGCGCGACTGAAAAACTGTAAAAAGGGGGGACAAACAGGAAATCAAACAGCGTAACACCAAGGACCGCAGCCAATACCGAGGGTCCACGCCCAAAATGCGTCGCCACAAATACCACGCCCAGCAAAAACACCATCACCAAATTGGCAAGCTCTAAACGCCCTGCCATTAGATAGGCAATAAAAGCACTGAACAGGGTAATCAATGCCGTCCAGCCATACCTCGAATAATAACCTTTCGGTTTATTGATGGGACGCTGTTGCAAACCGGGTAATGGGCTTTTACGAAATAAACTAATCTCTGTTTCTACCGCGCCATTTTCCGCTGTTTGTGGGCTACCTAGCAGATAGATGTTGATATTATGGGCATGGCTAATCAGTACATCGACGACTGAACCTAACAGCCAACGCTTCCAACCGCGCCGATTGGGTTTACCTAGTACAATTTTGTTAATATTACGTTCACACGCAAACTTAATAATCGCCTCACTTATTTCAGGCGCACTGAGCGTCACAGTTTCCGCGCCCAGTTGTTCTGCTAAACGTAAAATTCTTAACACCCCATCGCGTTTCTCAGCGGACAAGCGTTGCAAACTTGGCGTTTCCACATAAGCAACGATCCATTCTGCCCGCAAACTGGTGGCTACTCGCTTACCCGCCCGCACTAATCGTTCAGCCAAGGCATTCGGGCCAATGCACACCAAAATTCGCTCATTGACTTGCCATACATCGCGTATCGCGTGGTCTTCACGATAATTGAGCATTTGCGCATCGACACGGTTGGCAGTTTGGCGCAATGCCAGCTCGCGTAACGCAATCAGATTGCCTTTACGGAAAAAATTGTGAATCGCTTGCTGGGCTTGCTGGGGCAGATAAATCTTGCCTTCTTTCAGCCGCAGTAATAACTCATCGGGCGGTAAATCCACCAATTCGATTTCATCGGCATCTTCAAACACGGTATCAGGCACGGTTTCCCACACGCGGATGCCAGCAATTTGTCCAATGTCATCATTAAGACTTTCCAAATGTTGAACATTAATCGCGGTATAAACATCGATGCCCGCTTCTAACAGTTCATGTATATCCTGCCACCGTTTCGGGTGTCGAGAATTGGGTGCGTTGGTGTGGGCTAATTCATCGACTATGATAATGGCGGGACGGCGTTTCAGTGCAGCATCAATGTCGAACTCATGCAGCATCGTGCCTTTATAATCGATTTGGCGCGTGGGCAACACTTCCAAACCTTTCAGCAATGCCTGTGTTTCTTTGCGTCCGTGAGTTTCGATTAAACCCACCACCACATCAAGATTTTCGGCGCGGCGTTCGCGTGCTGCCAGTAACATGGCATAACTTTTACCAACCCCTGCTGCCGCGCCGAAAAAAATTTTTAAGCGTCCACGTTTGGCTTTGGCAGTGTCACGTTCGACACGCGCCAGCAATTGGTCGGGGTCTGGACGGTCATCGCTCATGGTTGCGCCGTATCCAACGCTAAATTCAATTGCAACACATTAATTCTGGGTTCGCCCAATACAAACCATTGCCGTGCTTCGGTATGCGTGTTTAGTAATTCACGCAATTTGCTTTCATCCATATTTCGCGCTTTAGCAACCCGTTTAAGCTGATATTCTGCCGCCGCTAAACTGATATGCGGATCAAGTCCACTGGCTGATGCGGTGACTAAATCCACAGGTACAGCGGTTTTGTTGGTTGGGTCAACGGCTTGTAAAGTCTTAACTCGCGTATTAACCGCTGCTATTAAAGCAGAATTCGTCGGCCCTAGATTAGAACCACTGGACGCGGCGGCATTGTATGGATAAGGCGCGGTAGCCGAAGCCCGTCCCCAAAAATACTTGGGTTGATTAAACGCTTGTCCAATCAACGCCGAACCAACCGCTTGTTCTTGGGCGTTATAAATTAAGCTACCGTTGGCGTTATTCGCATAAAACAGTTGAGCAAAGGCGGTAACGAGCAAGGGATAAATTACGCCAGTCAATACAGTCAATAACAGCAACAATAAGACGGCAGGTTTAAAATAATTCAACATGGCTCTCTCCTTTACACCAGATTCATGGCAGTCAACAGCAAATCAATCGCCTTAATACCGATAAACGGCACGATTAATCCACCGACACCATAAATCAGCAAATTGTTTTGCAGTAACTTTTCCGCACCGACTGGCTTATAGCTAATGCCTTTCAATGCTAATGGAATCAAGGCAATGATGATGAGCGCGTTAAAAATCACCGCCGATAAAATCGCGCTAGCAGGTGTTGCCAAACCCATCACATTCAACACATTCAACGCAGGATAAGTGGTGGCAAACGCCGCTGGAATAATGGCAAAATATTTTGCGACATCGTTAGCAATTGAAAATGTAGTCAACGCCCCCCGTGTCATCAACATTTGTTTGCCTGTTTCGACAATCTCAATCAACTTAGTCGGATTAGAATCCAAATCCACCATATTGCCTGCTTCTTTCGCTGCTTGCGTACCGCTGTTCATAGCGACTGCGACATCGGCTTGCGCTAACGCAGGCGCGTCATTGGTGCCATCACCTGTCATAGCAACTAAGCGACCTTCGGCTTGATGTTGACGAATCAGAGCTAACTTTGCTTCGGGTGTGGCTTCGGCTAAAAAGTCATCCACGCCCGCTTCGGCGGCAATTGCAGCGGCAGTGAGGCGATTATCGCCGGTAATCATGATAGTTTTAATGCCCATTTGCCGCAGTTCGATAAAGCGTTCTTTAATACCGCCTTTGACGATGTCTTTCAATTCAATCACGCCCAACACCCGCGCCCCTTCGGCAACTAACAACGGTGTACTGCCACGCTTAGCCACCTCGATTACGCTTTTCTGCAACTCTTCGGGAAAATTTCCACCTTGTTCTATCACATAACCACGAATCGCATCTTCCGCACCTTTGCGAATTTGCCGTCCTTGCAAATTAACGCCACTCATGCGGGTTTGCGCACTGAAATGCACGAAGGTTGCCCCTAACGAATGGACATCACGTTCGCGTATGCCAAATTTTTGTTTAGCCAATATTACAATACTGCGTCCTTCGGGGGTTTCATCGGCTAAAGAAGCCAGTTGTGCAGCATCGGCGAGTTGTTTTTCATTCACACCTTTGGCAGGAATAAACAGAGCGGCTTGCCGATTACCGAGAGTAATTGTCCCTGTTTTATCCAGCAACAACACATCGACATCCCCCGCCGCCTCTACTGCTCGCCCTGAAGTTGCAATGACATTTTTTTGCATCATGCGTCCAATACCCGCTACACCAATAGCCGATAACAAACCGCCAATCGTGGTCGGAATCAAACACACCAGCAAAGCCACTAACACGGTAATGCTAATCGGTTTACCTGTGCCTGCGGCTTCTACGCTGTATAACGAGAATGGCAATAACGTCACCGTCGCCATCAAAAACACCAAGGTCAATGCCACCAGCAAAATAGTCAGGGCGATTTCATTCGGGGTTTTTTGGCGTTTAGCACTTTCTACCATCGAAATCATACGATCCAAAAAGGTCTCACCGGGATTAGTTGAAATACGCACGACTAGCCAGTCAGATAAAACCCGTGTACCGCCGGTTACCGAACTAAAATCACCGCCTGATTCACGAATCACCGGCGCACTTTCACCCGTAATCGCACTTTCATCCACCGAAGCCACACCTTCAATGACATCACCATCACCTGCGACAAAATCGCCCGCTTCGATTAACACCACATCGCCTTTACGCAAGGTCGCGCCTGACACTTCGGTATATTGACTACCATAATGCGGTTCATTCAATTTCTTAGCGGTAATATCACGTTTAGCTGTGCGCAAAAATGCCGCTTGGGCTTTACTGCGTCCTTCTGCCACCGCCTCAGCAAAATTGGCAAACAACACCGTGAACCATAGCCACAGCGTGACCGTGAGAATAAACCACGCTGGCTCTTCGCTGTTGCCGCTCAAGGCTTGCAACCACAAAACGGTGGTTAAAATACTGCCCAGATAGACAACAAACATCACCGGATTTTTCCATTGCTGGCGCGGTGTCAATTTTAAAAACGACTCCAGCAAGGCTTGCCGCACAATCGCGGGTTCAAATAAAGTGGTAGAAGCAGCATTGTT
>NQJH01000048.1 GCA_002256685.1 Methylococcaceae bacterium NSP1-2
TCAATCGCAATGTTACGGATTAATTCCATCATGTTGACGGTTTTACCTACACCCGCACCACCGAACAAACCAACTTTACCACCTTTAGTGAAAGGGCAAACTAAGTCGATAACTTTAATACCGGTTTCCAGTAATTCATTAGCAGCGGCTTGTTCAGCATAACTAGGTGCTTCACGATGAATTCCCCATTTAACTTTTTCGCCGATAGGTCCTTTCTCGTCTATGGGTTCGCCCAAGACGTTCATAATACGACCTAGGGTTTCTTGACCCACTGGCACAGCAATAGCCGCGTGAGTATTAACGACGCTTAGCCCTCTGCTTAAGCCATCGGTACTACCCATCGCAATCGTTCTGACTACGCCATCACCGAGTTGTTGCTGTACTTCCAGCACCAAACCATTTTTTTCTACATTTAACGCATCATATACTTTGGGCAGGTCTTCGCGTGAAAACTCCACGTCAACGACCGCACCAATAATCTGAACGATTTTACCCGAACTCATTCTGTGTCCTCTTGTATTGTGTTGTTTGCGCAGGTCTAAACAGCGGCGGCACCGGCAACAATTTCTGAAATTTCCTGAGTGATAGCGGCTTGTCTGGCTTTGTTGTAAATCAGTTGCAACTCGCTGATTAGATTGCCCGCATTATCCGAAGCACTCTTCATTGCGACCATTCTAGCGGCCTGTTCACAAGCATTGTTCTCAACCAGTCCCTGATAAACGATGGACTCAACATAACGAATCAATAAATAATCCAAAACCTCTTTGGCATCTGGCTCATAAATATAATCCCAATGACCATTTAGATTTTGATCCAGTTCGCAAGCGAACACAGGAAGCAATTGTTGAATCATCGGGCGTTGCGTCATGGTATTAACGAATTCATTATTGATGACATGCAGTTCGTCAATACGCCCTTCATTATAAGCATCTAGCATAATCTTAATGACCCCGACAATATCTTGCAGATGCGGAATATCACCCAATTTAGCCACATGACCAACGACATTAACCTTTACATTGTTAAAAAAACCAGCCGCCTTACCGCCAATGGTTGCAATATCAACTTCGATACCATCCTTATTCCATTGCACTAAATGCGTCAGGGTTTTTCTGAACAAATTGGAATTTAATCCCCCGCACAAACCCCGATCCGAACTAATAACGATAACACCGACGCGCTTTACGTCACGTTTAATCAGAAACGAATGTTTGTATTCTGGATTCGCGTGCGCTAAATGCTTAATAATTCGGGCAATCTTTTTAGAGTAGGGACGGGTTGCCTGCATTCTGTCTTTTGTTTTACGCATCTTACTTGCGGCAACTTTTTCCATTGCGCGAGTAATTTTTTGAGTATTTTTAATACTCGCAATCTTAGTGCGTATTTCTTTACCAACAGCCATAAGGAGACCCTTTTACCAACTATGAGTTTTAACGAAAGTTTCAATAGCTGTTCTTATGCCGCTACTGATTTCATTACTAAAATCGCCAGTTGCATTAATGTTGCCCATTAATTCAGCGTGTTCTGACTTCATGTACAACTGTAAAGCCGCTTCAAAAGCGAGAACTTTGTTGATTTCAATGTTATCAAGAAAACCTTCGTTAGCGGCAAACAATGACACTGCCATTTGTGCAACTGACATCGGCGAGTATTGATTTTGCTTCATCAATTCCGTTACCCGTTGACCGCGTTCAAGCTGTTTGCGTGTGCTTTCATCTAAGTCCGAAGCGAACTGAGCAAATGCCGCTAATTCGCGGTATTGCGCCAAATCCAAACGTGTACCACCACCTAACTTCTTAATAATCTTAGTTTGTGCAGCACCACCCACTCGTGATACCGACAAACCCGCATTTACCGCAGGACGAATACCTGAGTTAAACAAGCTACTTTCTAAGAAAATCTGACCGTCAGTAATAGAAATAACGTTGGTAGGAACGAAAGCGGATACGTCACCACCTTGGGTTTCAATAATCGGCAAAGCAGTCAACGAGCCAGTCTTACCTTTTACTCTACCATCAGTCAGTTTTTCAACTTCAGCCGCATTGATGCGCGAAGCTCTTTCTAATAGACGTGAATGCAAATAGAAAACATCACCCGGATACGCTTCACGACCTGGTGGGCGACGTAGTAATAGAGAAATTTGACGATAAGCCCATGCTTGTTTGGTTAAATCATCATAAATGATTAACGCATCTTCACCACGGTCTCTAAAGAATTCACCCATCGAGCAACCGGTATAAGGTGCGATGAATTGCAAAGCCGCTGATTCTGATGCAGAAGCCGCCACCACAATGGTGTGAGCCATCGCGCCATGTTCTTCTAATTTACGCACCACGTTAGCAATTGATGAACGTTTTTGTCCAATAGCAACATAGATACACTTAATGCCAGTGCCTTTTTGATTGATGATGGCATCAATCGCAATGGCTGTTTTACCTGTTTGACGGTCACCAATAATTAACTCACGTTGACCACGACCAACAGGAATCATCGCATCGATAGATTTCAAACCTAATTGTACAGGTTGATCAACTGATTGACGGGCAATTACGCCAGGGGCAATTTTTTCGATAGGTGATGTTTCGTTGGTATCAATTGCACCTTTACCATCGATAGGATTACCGAGAGCATCAACAACGCGACCTAATAAAGCTTCACCAACGGGTACTTCTAAAATTTTCCCCGTACATTTAACAGTATCGCCTTCAGAGATATGCTGATATGAACCTAATATCACCACACCCACTGAATCTCTTTCGAGGTTAAGAGCCATACCAAAGGTGTTGCCTGGGAATTCCAGCATTTCACCTTGCATAGCTTCTGACAGACCATGTACGCGTACAATACCGTCAGTTACACTGACGACTGTACCTTCTGTGTGCGCTTCGGCACTCAGGTTAAAGTTTTCGATCTTCTTTTTAATCAGATCGCTTATTTCAGATGGGTTTAATTGCATGTGCTTTTCTCACTCTCACTGTAGAGTCTTTTGCATGTGTTGAAGCTGGCCTCTAATAGAACCGTCAATTACTCGGTCGCCCGCGCGTACTAGAACACCACCAATTAACGACTTATCTATGGTGACATTCATGTTGACTTTTTTACCGAGGGTTTTTTCCAAAGTTGAAGCAAACTTAGGCTTTTCTTCTTTAGAGAAAGCATAAGCGACAACGACTTCAACATCGATATAACCTTCATCTTCTGTTTTGTAGGCCTCGAAAAGCGTGGCAATGATGGGAATCAAGGTCAGCCGATTATTTTGAACCAGTAACTGGAGAAGATTTTCAGCTTCTTCATTCACTTGCCCTTGGCAAATGTCCAGCACGAATGCTGACAATGCTTGCTTATTTACTTTTGGATTATCGATGACCACAGAAATGTCTTTATTACTGAGGACAGCCGACATAAACGCCAAATTTTCAGACCATTTTTTAGTCGAAGCCGTTTCTTTGGCTCTTTTAAACACCGCTACCGCATAAGGTCTTGCCAATGTTGCCAATTCGCTCATACTGCTTAACCTAATTGATTAGAGACTTTACTGATGATGTCCCGATGCTTGGCTTTATCAATTTCGGCACCCAGAATTTGTTCTGCGGCACTGAACGCTAAAGCGGCGACTTCTTGGCGCAAGCTTTCTCTCGCTTGGTGTATTTCTTGTTCAATTTGCGCTTTCGCCGCAAGAATCATCCGTTCACCTTCTTTCTTGCCAAGGTCTTTGGATTCTTCAATCAGTTCATTTGCGCGTTTTTGAGCTTGATTGACAATCTCTGAAGATTGTTCTTTCGCTTGCTTAATCACACTCTTGGCTTTTTTCTCAGCCAAGTACATATTTTCTTGACCTTTTTCAGCCGCTGCCAAACCATCAGCAATTTTTTTTCTACGTTCTTCTAACGAGTCAAATAAAGGCGGCCAAATATACTTCATGGTGAACCACACCAGAAGTGTAAAGGTAATCATTTGTCCAATCAGAGTAGCATTGATACTCACGATGCGTTCCTCTTGTTGCTATTAAAGTTAGGTAGCTTGATTAACCTGCTGCCGCCGCTGTTACCGCAGATAAGAATGGGTTTGCAAAAGTGAAGAACAATGCTAAACCAACGCCAATCATCGTTACCGCGTCTAATAAACCAGCAACAACAAACATTTTAACTTGTAGCATAGGCACCATTTCTGGTTGACGCGCCGCGCCTTCCAAGAATTTTCCGCCTAATAAACCAAAGCCTATCGCTGTTCCTAACGCACCCATACCAAGAACCAGACCCACTGCAATAGCAGTCATGCCTTGTACATCAGCGATTAATTTTGCAATTTCCATGAAACCTCCAAACGGTTAATAAAGTGATAAAAAGTTAAAAAATATTAATGATCTTCGTGCGCCATACTCAGGTAAACAATGGTTAATACCATGAAAATAAAGGCTTGAAGTGTGATAATTAAAATATGGAAAATTGCCCAAGGAAAACTCAGTACAGGTTGCAAATACCAAGGCAACAAAGCAATCAAAATAAAGATTAATTCACCTGCATACAGGTTTCCAAATAGACGAAGTGCTAGTGAAATAGGTTTGGCAATTTCTTCAACTAATTTCAATAGCAAATTGAATGGTAACAGCCAAGGTCCGAATGGTTGAAACATCAACTCTTTAGCAAAGCCCCAAGGTCCTTTTATTTTAATGCTGTAAAAAATAATCAAACAAAATACCGAGATAGACATAGCAAATGTCGCATTCAAATCGGTACTAGGTACGACACGCAAATATTCAATACCCATCAATGAGCCGACTAACGGCAATATATCAACGGGGAATAAATCCATGAAGTTCCACAAAAATATCCAACAAAATATCGTCAATGCCAGCGGTGCAATTAATTTACTGCGCCCATGAAAACTGTCTTTCACTTGCTGATCGACAAATTCAATCAACATTTCGGCAAAACTCTGCACTAAACCAGGTACATCCGCTGTGGCTTTCTCTGCGGCGGTTTTAAAAAACCAGATAAATAAACCACCTAAAGCGGCCGAAAAAAACAAAGTATCCAGATGCAACGTCCAAAAACCCTCACCAACCTGTAGCGGTGTTAAATGGTGAATAATATAACCAGTTGCACCTTCGGCGTGAGCTTCAGTAGCCATCGTTCCTCTCTTTGAAAAATAATAATGTTAACGCATTAATAATGCGAACCAAAAAACCGATAACGCCGCCATATAGCTGACCAATAGCGGTAATATGTGTATGTTTGAGACTTGAAAAATCATTATGAACAGTGCTGCGGTCAATAATAGTTTGCCCGATTCCCCTGCATAAAAAGAGTTGACGATTTTTCTTGCTTCTTGCCCTGCGGATCTGTGTATTCGCAGGGCGAAATACAGATTAGGTATAAAAGCCGCTGTGCCACCTAAAACCGCAGATAAGGCTTGTTGTTCGCCTCCACTAAGGGCAAAACCAGCAGTAACGATGAGTATGATCAAAATTTGATAACTCAGTATTCTAACGACAGTAGAGTTTTTTCTATCTGTCATACGACTCTCCAAACACAATAGCTGTTGAATTATAACTATCGAACTTCATTAAATCAAGATTTCAGCATTTTCTCAACAACACACTGTCATTAAAAAGCCATGAAAACTGCAACAAATTAAGATTGCTACACCCTGTTTTTGTAGTAAGTATTTTACAATTGCTGATAATGAATTATTATTAAAACACAAAGAGTCATCATTGTTTGTTTGAGTATAAATTTATGATCGTTTCAATACAAAGAGCTACAGAATTGACGGGACTTTCTCGTTCAACAATCAATCGGCACATTGCTTCAGGCAAGCTTACCAAAACAGGGAAGGGCATCGATACTAATGATCTAATTAAGTGTTATGAGGAACTAAAACCGAACACGACTGGCACAGGCGGTGTGACTTCTCAACCGCCAATTTCTGAGCATGAGCAATGGCTAATGGATCAAGTGGAATATTTGCTACATGACATAAAAGAATTAAAACGCGAAGCCATTCACCGTGAAGAAAGGTTGTTGAGTATAATCGAAAGCAAACTTGTTGCGCATGACAATACGCCTGGGCTATTCAAAAAGTTTTGGAAGTAAGTTGACATTCAAAAAACCAGACATTGGTGCTTCGATTTTATTCGTTTAAAAGTTTAAACCATTGGCTAATTAATGCTACACACCCCCATAACGAGAAATTAATAAGTGAGAACAATGCACCCCGCTACAACGTTGATTTCTCTGAAAGCCTGTGTAACGTCAGTCATAAAACTGACAGTAATTACTTGTTGATGTTTTATTTATTGACGTTTTTTATAACTTACCGACAATTTTTGTCTTTACGCAAATTAATAATCCACTGATTTATCCAAGTTATATTCTGCATTTTATTATATAAGATATTGATTTTTAAATTATTTTATAAATTTTTAATATTAGGCATGATATATGCTTAACCTATATTTATGTTTTCTCTTTTGATATTGATATTAATTAGGTACGTCATTTATCAAAATGACAAGAATACGACTAAACTCTCTCTAAAGCATGTCAATGTACACGTCAGTCTGGCATAAATACAGGGCAGTTTTGATATTGTTGATAGTCTCTTACCAATCAGCAGAAACCAACAGAATTTATGTAAAAGCTGCGTGATTTTTAATACAACTACTGCTATAGTGTTTCTCATGTTAGTTTGTAGTGCTATACTGCAATGAAAATAATAGCTTACAAAAGACTCTTAACAGTAATTCTACATAAATTTTAAACAGCAACACTTGGAGAACTAAGTACAAAATTAACCGCTTCAAGCTATAGAGAAAGTTTTTTATCAAAGTAAACCAGCAAGGCTAACAAGTTTCGTATAGTCGTTGCCGCTTAAGTCACTGCCTAAATTTATCTGAAGATTGTGTTCTGTCCGATCTCAAGCTACATAGGTGGTAATCGCTATAACATTCAGAATCTAAATCTTAGGAATCGCCATGACTACTACATTAACAACTAACACCAACTCATTGATCATTATTGACAGTCAAGTAACCGACTGGCAGAGTTTGGTGGGCAACGTAAGTCCAGATACTATTATTTTAATCCTCGATCCTACGCGTGATGGCATCAGCCAAATTGCTGAGTTGGTAGCGAATTATTCTAATCTTGATGCTATACACATTATCTCGCATGGCAGTACTGGCAGTTTGTTATTAGGTTCTTCCACACTGGATAGCGGCAACATTGCTGATTATGCTAGCCAACTTACCAGTATTGGTAATGCACTAAGTGATAGTGGCGATATTTTGTTATACGGCTGTAACGTGGCTGAAGGTGATATAGGGCAACAATTTATTGAACAATTAGGCATGTTAACAGGTGCAGATGTCGCTGCTTCCAATGACTTAACTGGTAATGCCGCATTAGGTGGCGATTGGGTGTTAGAAGCATCGGCTGGTACGATCGAATCAAATTCAATAAATCCAGATGTTCAGTACGAATATCTTCTGAATACGTCTCCTACAGGCAGTATCTCTATCATAGGTACAGCGATTCAAGGGGTCACTTTAACAACCATCAATAGTTTAGCGGATGCCGACGGCTTAGGTGCTATCACTTATCAGTGGCAAGCAAACGGTATCGATATTAGTGGCGCGACCGCTTCAACTTATACATTAAGCCAAGCTGAAGTCGGTAAAGCCATTACTGTAATTGCCCACTATACGGATGGACTGGGTACTCCTGAAAGTGTCAGCAGTGCTGCCACCGCCGCAGTTGCCAACATCAATGATGCGCCTACTGGCACGGTCATTATCACTGGAACTGCCATTCAAGGGCAAACATTAACCGCCAGCAATAATTTAGTCGACATAGACGGTTTAGGTGCTATCACTTATCAATGGAAAGCAGGTGGTGTCACTATTAATGGGGCGAACAGTTCAACTTACATCCTAACACAATCTGAAGTCGGTAAAACCATTACTGTGACTGCTCACTATACCGATGGACAAGGCACCGCTGAAACAGTCAGCAGTGCTGCCACTAGCACGATTGCCAACATCAACGATTTACCCACCGGTACAGTCACTATCACAGGGACAGCGACGCAAGGACAAACCTTAACCGCCAGTAATAATTTAGTCGATTTAGACGGGTTAGGCAGCGTCACTTATCAATGGCAAGCTAACGGAGTCAATATTAATGGTGCGACCAGTGCCACTTACGTCCTAACGCAAGCCGAAGTCAGTAAAGCCATTACTGTGATTGCCAGCTATACCGATGGACAAGGGAGCGCGGAAACGGTCAGCAGTACGGCTACTGGTGCGGTCGTCAACATCAATGATTTACCGACGGGTAGCGTCACTATCACGGGGATAGTGATGCAAGGACAAACCTTAACCGCTAGCAATAATTTAGCCGATGCAGACGGTTTAGGCATCATCACTTATCAGTGGCAAGCCGCAGGTGTTGATATTGGTGGTGCGATCGGTGCAACGTATACATTAAGTCAAGCCGAAGTGGGTAAAACTATTACCGTGCTTGCCCGCTATACCGATGGACAAAACACCGCTGAAACGGTCAGTAGTACGCCCACCGGCGTGGTTGCCAATGTTAACGATTTACCGACGGGCACCGTCACTATCGCGGGCACAGCGACGCAAGGACAACTATTAACGGTTAGTAATAATTTAGCCGATGCCGACGGTTTAGGCGCCATCACCTATCAGTGGCAAGCCGCCGGTGTTGATATAGGCGGAGCGACCGGTTCCACTTACACCCTAACTCAAGCCGAGGTCGGTAAAGCCATTACCGTAATTGCCCGCTATACCGATGGACAAGGTACCGCTGAAACGGTCAGCAGTGCGACCACTGCGCCGGTCACCAACATCAACGATGCACCGACAGGTACCGTCACCATCACGGGGACGGCGACCCAAGGGCAAACCTTAACTGCCAGCAATAATTTAGCCGATGCCGACGGTTTGGGCAGCATCACCTATCAATGGC
>NQJH01000049.1 GCA_002256685.1 Methylococcaceae bacterium NSP1-2
CGCAATAAATAATTGGTGCGGAATTAGCGAAGCACGACCACCTAGCAGCCCTTTAACAGGGGATTGCTGATGTTGTTGCAGTCGTCGCCATGTTTCATAGCGCAATAAAAACCAGCTCGTGGAATCAATCTGCCCCGTAAACAAACGGTCTTGGGGTTTATTAAATTGAATATGATGATTAAGTTCAATTTCTTCTAACTCAACCATTTCACCGAATGAATCTTTACAGTGATAAGTAATTAAGCCGTTTTCTTCAACGACCTCCACCACCTGCATTTTTTCTTCATCAATCGATTCGATGACATCGCCCACCGAAAATTTGACACGCGTCAGCGGTGCGTTATCAATCGCATACAGGCGTTTTTCATTGCTGGCTAAAAATAGCACGGTAACACGTTTAAAACTGGTTTCCAGTATGAGACCTAAACCAAGTTCTGATTCGGTATTACTAATCCAGCGTTGACCGGGAATAAATTCTTGCATTGATGGGACTACCATTATTTATTAAATCGAAAATAGCGTTATTATAAGCATTCGCAAAAAAAAATTTTGACAATTAAATAAGGCATTCAGCTCAAAACTGTATTATCGCCTGCTTTATCTGTGCAATCGCTAGTTGATTGAGTTGCCCCGTTCTCTGGTGTTGTACACATAACGCGCCTCTAAAACCTAAATAATCCACTTGGTAAGGCATCAGCGTGGCAATATCGTCTAGCCTTAGCGAACCTGCTAGCCCACACAGTAATGACTGTATTTTGGCTAGGCTAACAAACTGCCCTATGTCGGTTTGTGTCATCACTTGAGTGAGTGAGCCTTTGTGTTTATCCATCGTATCAAGCATCACACCTGCAAATCCCGCCTGTTTTAACGCCGTAATAATGGCAAAATCGGGCTGAGCATCGGCAAATAACACGGCGATTAAGGCAGTTTTCGGTGTTAATTCAGCTAATTTTTCTACAGTAGCCAACCAATCGCCCTCAGGGAAAAAACCGATTTTCACATAATCAACGCCTGTGTTTGCCATTGCTTTGACGGCGTTAAACACTAATTCAGGCTGCATCGGTAAATCGCCCACTGTCGCGCTGACAGGGCAACGCCCTGCAATTTCAGTCACAATTTGTTTAACTAAATCTATCTCTAATGCACCTAACGCGCCACGTTCTGGTTGTTTTAAATCAATAATATCGACTTGTGCGTTTAATACCAACAACGCTTCGGCGACACTATTAACGCTGGCTAGCATTCCTATCATGATTGACCTTCGCACTGGGCTTTAAATAGCGGCTTCTAATACCGCATACTGAGCGCGATTAAATCCCATAAAAGGCGCGTGATTGACCGTGTGAATCGCTTTACAAAATAATTTCGGGCGCGTGGCATCATCTTCAATGCGCACTAATTCGACTTCGGTATGCGCTAAGGTACACGCCAACACGACACCGTTTATTTTTTCGGCGGGGATTAATGCAAAGTCGCGCCGACCTGTCAAACAACCCGCAAACACCCGCACATCATCACAATAATTCAGTACCGCAGTGTGCGTTTCCAATAAATTATTCAGCGTGGTAGACGGGCGAAACGGCAAAATTATGATGTCATCGCCGTTGCTATGAATGCCCATCGGGGCAAGGTGAGCGACACCCAACTTATTTTGAGTGCTCACAATCAGTTCTTGAATCATGATTTTTTTTGTAAAGTCGTTCCAGCAGGTTTAAAGGTATGCAAATCAACGGTTGCTTCGGCGTTATCGGTGGCGCAACCCCACGTTAAGGCTTGATCTTGGGTAAATCGTTTACCTAATTGCCACGCGATTTGCGCCCGCGCCAATTCCACACCCAGATAAAACGCATGACCGCCATCTTGTTCAACGTGTAAATGCGGGAATAAATCAAACGGATCAATCGCCGTATGCAAACCGTCACGATTAAAAATATGTACACCGTCCGCACTGGTTTGAATGCGAAAACTGGGGTCTTTGATTTGCCCCGCCAATTCTTCAATTTCAGCCAGCGAATACGGGAACGGCGCGGTTTCATGCAATGCCATTAATGCGGGATTAATGTGTTTTGGTAGCGTGTCCTGTTGTTTAGCGGCATACATAATGCGCCGTGCTACATCGGCTTCTTTGATGGAGCGACAGGCGTGCTGACTGACTTCGGTGGCTAGAATCTGATTAATATTTAATTCTGAACAAATACCCAGCAATAACGCATTCATGCCCATGGTATCGGCGTGAGTCAATTCGGTAATGTTACCGACACCGAGCATCATTTCCACATCGGGATGATTTTTTCGTACTTCATGATAACGAACAATAGACTGGGTAAAACCAAAGTGCAGTGGGTCTAAAATCGGGTCAACAATAAACGGGCGATTTTTTGCCCGCATGATGTTAATCGCCCTGTCTAAGGAAGCTAAATCTTCATGGGTTTCAGGATCGGCGTGGCATTTACTTCGTCCGCTATCCATAAGGTAGATTCATGCAGACTCAATAAATAATCCGCCCCTGCTTTACCGCCGCGTAATAAATCATTAGCATCCAATGAATCAATACTGACCATGAAGCCGCGTTGTTTTAGCAGCTGAATAATCTTTTCCATTTCTGGAAAATCCGTGCTGGGCAAACAGCCTATATCAATGACATCCGCGCCATTTTTACGGTAATATTCCGCACGGTTCATGACTTCATCAATGCTAATAGTGGCAGCATCAGTAATTTCAGCGAAGATTTTTACCACGTAATGACTTAAATCAACTTGATGGGCTTTTTGACCAAAATATTGCGGTAAATCTTTCAGCTCTTCAGGGCCACGTTCCACAGGAATAGTGAGATGTTCCGTTAACGCCTCTATATCACCACGACACCGCCCTGGAACAATAATACGATCTGCGCCAAAGGTATCGCTCAAGCGGCGAGCAATCATATCGGTGGTCATTAAACCCGCGACTTTTAGCCCTAATTGATGCACGGTGTAAGTAAACTCTGGCTGCATTTTTGCCAAAATGCTGTGCAACTGTTTTTCTGCCAGCTTACCTGTTAAAAATAGAATGTGTTCAGTCATTATGCTTCACAACGCATTTTTGATGTCACGATAGAAGTTTTCATGACTTCCTAAGGCGAGCAAGGTCAAGGTAATAATCTGTTCTTCATAGCTATAAGCTAACAGCGTTAATTGGTTATTCATACGAAACTTATAAACCCACAAAAAATCTAAATCTCCTTTTTTTTGTTGACCAACACACGGGTTATTCATGATGATTTTGATGGCTGCATCAAGCTCTGTTTTTTGATTTGGCGTGAGTTTTTTAACGCTTTGTTTAAACTGCCGTGTTTGTATAATCTGCATTTTAATCAAAAAGATAAGGCTCGACTTGACCTGCTAATACTTCTTCTCTAGCGTTGAGAATGGTTTTAATAAATTCAAAACTTAAATCGGGATTTTCTTCTGCACAATACCCAATTTTTGCCCAATAGTTTATTTGTTCATCTAAACTACGATGGCAAATTTTAGCTTGTACATTAGCGGCTTCAGCCAATGGGTCTGCAATAGTGACGGAAATCATAATGAACCTGCTTAATAATTTTTTAAATCGGTTGTCTAAATCATGCTAGTGATTTCAGTCGATTAGTTACCGTAACGATTAACTCATCAACATTATCAACCACCGTCGTATATTCAAACTGGCGTAATTTATCGGTCGCTTCTAAATCAATTCTGCGTGGATAAACCATCACTCTTTTACCACCCGGTGCAGTCGTTTCTATTTCAGGCGCGACATCACAAGGATAAACAATGCTAGGCACGCGACATTTTCCTGCTTGTGCATATAAATTCGTCACCAAGGAATCGGAAATCCCTAGCACGCATTTAGCGACCGTGTTAGACGTAGCAGGGGCCATCACAAAGGTATGATAATAGCCTTTATAAAAATGCCCAACTGGCGGTGATGAGGCGGTTTTATCACGGTACACAGGCATAGCGGCGCGAACATCGCTAAGATCAATGCCATACATTTTCAACACTTCTTCACCCGCTTGACTGAGATATAAATCCACGTCTTTTAAGGTCAGCAAGAATTCCAAGCATTGTTCTATATAATGCCCTGAGCCAGTGATTGCCCAAGCTAATCGAGGTTTATTCATACACAGTATCAATTTTAAAATAGTTGGGCATTATAACCTGAATCTAAACGACACGACCTACACAGGCGTTCTGTGCGGTGTCCATCACACCAACATTCTGGTTAAAGGGCTCTCGCTGTCTATGATTAGCGGCTCGTCACTGTCGCAGTGTTCAATCAGTTCAGTCAGTTGTTGATACTGCTCGGTGTGTTGCTGAGTGATACTGTCAATGACTTCTAACACCTCGTTATCTATCAGACTAAACGCACTAATAATGCCTTTATTCAGTCCATTTAAGGCACTCTTTTTTAACGAGGGCTGGGCTTTTTTTAAAATAAAAAACGGGATTAACCACGTTAGCGCACACATAAGCGTGCTATGCACAGCAAAATCAACGCCTAAATAGGGAACAGCGGTCATGTTGCTATGGTAATACCCGATAAAAACTTGATAAGCCACCCACGACATTGCGGCGAGTGGTAACGTAATTTCACACAAACGCATGACTTTTAAAAAGCCTCGATGTAAGGCACTGCCGGGTGTGGCTAAGGCAACACGGACGTTGAGTTCGCTTTGAGTTTGGACAATTTTTTCGGCTTTATTGCGCACTGTCGTGAGTTGTTTTTTCAGTGGTGATGTAGGCAAACCCGTTTGGTCGGCGACGCTGATAAATTCATCAATCGCATCATTAAAGCGGGTTTGCGCCCACTCGTCCCACAGTTGCGGGTGTTTGCTATATTTAGCAAGCGGGGGAGCGGCTATTAAATGACTGGCTTGGTCGGCATAATGTTGTGCTAATTGCTGGCAAGACCAAATAAAGCCCTGTTGTAACAGGATGCTCGTTTGTTGCCATTGCTGTTGCCAGTGGATTTTAAGTGATTGAATTTGCTGCAGCGTTCCTAAGGTTAATAACACGCTTTGTAACTGTTGTTTAAGTGCTTGCTTACGAACTTGTGAGCCGCGTTGTTGCAGTTGTTCAATGGTGTGCTGATTGGCTAGGCTAATAATAAGGCTTTCTAATTGGGCAAAGTCATCTTCTTGTTGTTCATCGGTACAGATGGTTTTAAAAATCATCGGTTCAACAAAACCCGCTTTTTGCAGTTGTTGATTAAAATCGGCAAATTGTGGCAACTGCCCTCTGTCCCATTGATTTAATACAAATAACCACGCATGTCGTCCGCCTTCGGCAAGTAATAATCGCCATGCTTTTTCATCACGATACCGCTCAGGGCTAACCACATAAATGAGGATGTCGATATGCGGTAGCCAGCTTAATACTTGCTGTTTGTTATGCAGTTCGGTACTGTCAAAATCTGGCATATCAATCCAGATAATATTTTTTTTGCGTTCGTCATCATGCTGAGCAAGATTAATTTTAGCCAGCGGTAATTGTTCAGCTAATGAGGGCAGGGCAATACTGTGATGATGAAATAAGGTCACTTCACGCGAGGTCGGTCGCTCTATGCCTGATTTAGCAATGGCTTTACCTGCTAAGCGATTCAGTAACGCACTTTTGCCTACGCCTGTGCCGCCCATAAACGCGACAATCAACGGTCTTGCGGAATGGGTGCTTGCAAATAAGCCATCGGGTGAGCGCGTATCGACCTCATTCAGTTGCTGTGCGGTATCGCTGTTTAGCCAACCCAGCGCGTGAGCGTGCTGCGCCCAGTGTTTAGTTTTTTCTACTAATTCAGAGTAATCGTAAGCCATGACGTTTGTCTGTTAGTTGTTGCTCGGCCGCGCTTAGCGACGCTAGCGAAATGTTAAAATAAGTTAACGTCGATAATTGTTCGGGCAGTGCCAACAGCCGTTTAGCGAGACTGCCGATAAACAATGTTTGTTTAACGGTGTTGAATTGTTGTTGTTTGAGTTCGCTTTCGACTTTGTGCATATAACTGCCTATCGCGCTTTCAGTGAGCATGGACGTTACCGTTAACATCGCAGGGGCAATGACTAAATCTTGTACACCAATACCGCCTGTGTGTAGCGTAAAGGCAATAACAGCGGCATCGGCAGTCACGCGCGTGGCGCGTAAAGTGTTTAATACCATTGGCTGTTGTTGCAGTTTATGATAAAGCTGCTGTGCGGTGTGTTCCACGTCTTGTTGAAAATCAATGTGATAATTTTGTGCCGCTTCGGCAAAGTCTTGTAATAAAACCGTGCGTTGTGCGCGTAATACGCTGTTTAATGCTTTCCACCATTGGCTTTGTTGGCTGTGTTCGGCTTGATCTAGCAATCTGTCTACCAGTTGAATCAGCGTATGTTCAGCGATTTGTTTTAATAATGCGACCTCATGACTGCTGTTTGCAATAGGCTGGCGTTGTCGTCCTAACTTCATTAGTTGTCTAACTGGCCATGTGAGTGCTTTGCGTGTTCCTGCTAAAAACCCCGCTAAACCCGGAATTTCTAATAAGGTCAGTAACTCCGCTAATGCCTGTTGAAACGTTTCATAATGATGCGGATGATTTAAAAACTCCCGCTGATAACTCTCTAGTGCTGCTTGTATCGCACCATTACACAGTGCTTGCCAATCAGTCAGAGCTTGATGTTCAGCGCGTATCGGTTCTAGCCAGTCTTGCCAGTATTTTTGTAGCAACTCTTGGGTGAAACGCGCCTGTTTTTTATGACTGACTTGTTGCGTCAACTCGCGTAATAATTTTGTATAGGCTGAAGACCACTGCGGTGCGCCGGTTTGTTTTTCATAAAATAACGGCACAACCGTCGGAAACGCATCACTTCTAGCCAACCGCCATTTTTCTTGTAACGAATTAATCAGTACCGCTTCCGAGCCTTCGGTTAGTTTGTTCAAACAAATAACCACGGGTTGATGTAACACTTCCAAAAAAGCCATCATCTCCCAGACGGATTGATCGGCGTATTTTTCTTTACTGACCACTAAAATAAGCACATCTGCCAAGGCAATGGTGCGAATCACGCCTTCTCGATAAGTCGCTGAATCGATGGAATCAAAATCAGGCGTGTCCCACAACACACCGTGTGGTAAATGGGGCGATTCGTTATTCAGTACGGTTAACGAATAACAATCATAGCGTTCCTTGCTCAGTTGACTTTGCTGCAACTGCTGAAACCGTCCAAAATAATGCGGCAAATCGTGACAATCCGCCAGACTAACTCCATGACAAAAACCTTGCGGATGCACGGTATAACCTGCCAACGGACTGACTCCAGCAACTTGACAGCTTAATAACACATTCACCAGCGAGCTTTTACCCGCTTGCGTAGGCCCTGCTACTGCAATCTGTAGCGGTGGCGCGTCTGCCCCATTTAACAACTGCCCTTTACGAATAAAAGCTTCTGCCAAAATCAGTTGATCTATGCGTTGTTGATATAAGATTCGACGCGCTTCATTGCTTTGTTGGCTTAAAACGCTTTGGTAACGCTGTTTTAGTAGCTGGATAAATTCAAGCATATAAACTTTACTCAAGGTTATAATAACTTATCATTTTACTTTGTTTGATGATCTATTGTTAACAATACCACTGCATCCACCCGAATTTAACTCGAGGTTATTCATAATGAAAAAATTAGCTATTGTTCTACTGGTTTTAAGCTGTACCGCCTTAGTGGCTTGTAGTAAAGGTCAAGAAATCAACGGTCATAATACCAAAACTGCTTATCGTTCAGTAAAAGGCTTAAAAAGATACATGAAGCCAGAAACACAATTAGAATTTGAAGTATCGTTTTGGATGTTGCGTGATGCTAACAAAGACGATACGACGTTTCTGGATATTGTCGATGGCAAAAAGCCGCAAGAAATTATTGAACTGGGCAAAGTTCTGTATCAAGAACGCAAAGCCGCTGGCTTTAAAGCCTATGAACAGTATCCTACATGGGAAGCAATGATCACCAAATTTGGTAAAGAAAGAATTGATCAAGACAAAGTTAGCAAAAGTAAAGACAGTAGGGATAGTAAAGAAAACCCCGATAATTCTGTTATATACGATCCAAGTTCACCAAAGCGTTAAAATTTTGACTAAGAACAATCATAACAGTGTTGTGATTGTTCTTAAAAAGTGAGTTAGCGCAAGCTTTCAAAGCCACTCTAAACGATATAAATCAGGACGACGATTAGCAAAATTACGCGCCGCACCGCGTGTCCGCACTTGTTTTAATAAATCCAAATTTACATCAGCAATCAGCGTCATTTCGGTATTGGGCGTGGCTTCCGCTAGAATCGCATCGTGAGGAAAAGAAAAATCGCTAGGGCTAAAAATTGCCGATTGCGAGTATTGAATATCCATATTTTCCGCATGAGGCAAATTGCCTACGCTCCCTGTAATCGCCACAAAACATTCATTTTCAATGGCTCGCGCTTGTGAGCAATAACGCACACGCAGATAGGCATTTTTAGTATCCGTCCAAAATGGCACAAACAGAATTTGCGCTCCTTGCATGGTCGCCAAACGTGCGAGTTCAGGGAATTCAGAATCGAAACAGATTAAAATAGCAATCTTACCGCAATCAGTATCAAACACTTTTAATGCGTCACCGCCGTGTACTCCCCAGCAACTGACTTCATCTGGCGTGACATGAATTTTATATTGGGCTTCAAACGTGCCATCACGGCGTAATAGCCATGACACATTATACAATTCATGGCTACTGTATTCAGGCAGTGAGCCAGCAATGATATTGATGTTATAAGACATCGCCATTTCTAACAGCCCATTGCGAATAGCTCCACTAAAACCTGCTAAAGCGCGAATCGCATCGGGCGGATTTTTATCATTGAACAAACTCATCAGCGGCGCACTCATGTACTCAGGAAACAGTACAAAGTCAGCGTGATAACCGGCAACCGCATCAATAAAAAATTCCGCGTGTTTTAACAGTTCTTCAACACTGCTCATGGTGCGCATTTGCCATTGCACCACCCCTAAACGCACCACACTTTTATCACCGCCAATGGTCGGGACTTTATCAACATAATCCAGATTTACCCATTCCAATAGCGTGGCATAGCCTAGAGAATCCTCATCAGCAGGTAGATAACCCGTCAATAATTTACGAACATGAAAGCCATTAGACAGTTGAAATGACAACACAGGATCAAAAATTTCCCGATTTTTAACCTCTTCAATATAACGCACGGGCGTGAAATTATCGGCATATTTTGAATAGCCGGGAATGCGCCCGCCCGCAATAAACCGCCGTAGATTAAGACTGCGACACAATTCTTTACGCGCATCATAAAGCCTGCGCCCTAAACGTAAACCCCGATACTTGGGATGCACAAAAATATCCACACCGTATAGGGTGTCGCCAGAGGGGTCGTGATGGGTTAAATAACCATCGCCCGTAATTTGCGCATAAGTATGTGCATCACCAAAACGCGCGTAATCGACAATCATACTTAACGCGGCTGCGACCATCACACCATTGTCTTCTATCACAATTTGCCCTTCTGGAAAGCGCGTTATTTGTGATAAATATTGGTCTTTTTTCCACGCACCGCCTAAGTTACCGTAAACTTGATCCATCAAGACGGCAAGATTATCGTAATCTTCAACGGTTAGATGACGCAGTAATAATTTATGCTTTTTGTTTTTAGGCGTTTTCATTTGAATGCACTCAATCAAGCAATCGGGTAAGATGATTTTGCAACTTATTTATTTTTTTCACAACAAGTAAGTGTAACTGCATTTTTTGACAACCGCGTTACAGCGCGGATTCAACTCCAATCAGCATGATTCAAAATAAATTGATTCAGTTCATCACGATAGCACCGCCATTGCGGCATAAACTGATCCATGTAAGCGGTAAATTTATCGTTATGGTGTCGCTCTAATAAATGCACCATTTCAGTCTATAGCAAACCATGTTCTGCAAATGAGTAAGGGTCTCCATCACCAATAATGAAATGATCTAAGACGCGGATGTCGAATAATGCTAACGCTTGTTTGAGTTTTTCGGTGATGTGTTTGTCTGCCGTGCTGGGTTCTGCTATGCCTGACGGGTGGTTATGAGCAAAAATCACCGCTGCGGCATTGTGATGTAAGGCTTTTCTAACGACTTCTCTGGGATAGACGCTAGCACCGTCTATTGTGCCTCTAAACAGTTCATCGAGCTGAATAACACGGTGTTGATTGTCGAGAAATAAACAGGCAAATACTTCGTAGCTGTAACCGCGTAGTTGTGCGCTGAGATAGGCGCGGGTAATGTCGGGGCTGGTTAGGGCGTTGCCGCGTTGGAGGATTTCTTTAAAATGGCGTTTTGCCATTTCTAGCACGGCTTGGAGTTGGGCATATTTGGCATCACCTAAACCATGCGCTTGGCAAAATCGCTGGTGATCCGCATCTAATAGGGATTTTAAAGAACCAAAGTCGGCGAGTAAATCACGCGCTAAATCCACGGCTGATTTACCTTTTACGCCGGTGCGTAGGAATATGGCGAGTAATTCGGCATCGGTTAAAGCGGCTGAACCGCGTTGTAAGAGTTTTTCTCTGGGACGGTCTTCTGCTAGCCAATCCGTAATTGCCATAAAGTATTTCCTTGTTCACGTTGAAAATTAAGAATAGAAGAATTTTTCCAGACTTGCCATAATACCGCCTTTTGTTCTTCTGAGTATGGCTATTAACAGACACATTTTATTAGGCGTTAGTGGCGGTATAGCTGCTTATAAGGCGGCGGAGTTGGTTAGATTATTGCGTAAGCAAGGCGATGAGGTGCGCGTGGTGATGACGGAATCTGCTACGCAGTTTGTCAGTCCACTCACTTTTCAAGCCTTGTCTGGGAATTCAGTGCATACCGAATTATTAAATGCGCAGGAAGAAAATGCGATGGGGCATATTAATCTGGCGCGTTGGGCGGATGTGTTGCTTATTGCGCCTGCGACGGCGAATATCATTGCTAAATGCAGTCACGGTTTGGCGGATGATTTGCTATCAACGCTGTATCTGGCGGTTTCGTGTCCTGTTTATATCGCCCCTGCGATGAATCAGGCGATGTGGAGTAAGACGGTTACGCAAGAAAATGTCGCCAAACTCAAAGGGCAGGGCGTTACCATTATCGGTCCTGAATCAGGTGAGCAAGCGTGTGGTGATACGGGATTTGGCAGAATGTCAGAGCCCGCGTTTATTTGTGAGCAATTAGTGGCGAAGCCTGTTGAGCGGTGTTTACAGGGTTTGACCGTGTTAATTAGCGCAGGTCCTACCCGTGAACCGATAGACCCCGTGCGTTATATCACTAATCGTAGCTCTGGAAAAATGGGTTACGCACTTGCCCATGCCGCATTAAAAGCAGGTGCAACAGTGATATATGTAGAAACGGCGGCAGAAATGTACGAAGCCGTGATGGCAAAAGCATCTGGCTGTGATATTTATATTGGTACGGCGGCAGTGGCTGATTACAGCCCCGATGTCATTCAGCCGCAAAAAATAAAAAAACACGCCTCACAAACCACTATAATCCTACAAAAAACCAAAGATATTTTGGCAGCGGTTGCCAAGCTCGATTCTTGCCCATTTACAGTGGGTTTTGCCGCAGAAACTGAAAATCTTGAAGCCTATGCGCAACATAAGTTACACGAAAAAAACCTCGATATGATTGCAGCAAACTGGGTAGGACGTGAGCAAGGCGGTTTTGATAGCGAACAAAATGCGTTGCAGGTTTTCTGGAAAACAGGTCAAAAAAACTTAGCAATGATGAATAAAACACAGTTAGCAGAGCAATTAATTTTGTTGTGTGCAGAGAGATTTAATGAAAAAAATACAACTTAAAATTCTGGATGCTCGACTTGGTAAAGAAATTCCGTTACCTGAATATGCAACAACAGGGTCAGCGGGCTTAGATTTGCGTGCCTGTTTAAATGAAGCTGTCGTATTAAATGCGGGAGAAAGTCTACTAATTCCCACAGGGTTAGCTATTCACATTGATGATCCTAGCTTAGCCGCTGTTTTATTACCCCGCTCAGGATTAGGACATAAACACGGCATTGTATTGGGAAACCTCGTTGGACTTATCGATTCGGATTATCAAGGACAGGTGTTTGTATCTTGCTGGAATCGTGGTGATACTGCGTTTACCATTAATGTTGGTGAAAGAATTGCACAAATGGTTTTTGTCCCTATTGTGCAGGTAGAGTTTGAACATGTTGAAATGTTTGACGAAAGTTCGCGTGGTCATGGTGGCTTTGGTCATACGGGTCGTCATTAAGTTACAATTTATTGGAGGTATAACAATGGTACGACTTTTTTCTTGGTTAGCAGCAATCACTATGTTGATGTTTTTTATTTCTGGTATTGGTGTTTATTGGATGTCTCGTATTGTGGTAATGCACACAAAAGAGGAATCCGCTACAGCGGTTGCCAAAGCAGTTGCTACCACGCTATCGGCACAAATAGAGTTACTTAACAAAACGATAGATAAAATAGTCGATGATCCAGAGGTGTTGGCAGTTATTGCCAGTGCCAACCCCGCTCAATTAAGCGCGACAGCAATAAAATTAGAAAAATACTTTCCAGAGGTATTAAAAATTCGCTTGTTTGTTCCCGGTGTCAGCCCGACCGATGATCGAATTGTGCCAAAAATGGGGTTTGCTGATATTGAGATGGTACGCGAAACCTTTACCAAAGAGCGACTACCTAGCATACAAGGCGAAAATGCTGATAGACATTTAGCAATAACCAGAAGTATTAAGCGGGGCGATCAAATCGTCGGTGTTATTCTGGTTAGTTTAAGTTATGATTTTATTAGTAAAAATATACGCACGGCAGCAGCTCAAGATGAATACATTGAATTAAAGCAAGACCTACTCGCCTTAGGTGTTTCTGGATCAAAAATTGATACTGAGAAAGCCGTTAATGTCCGTGTAAAAGTCCCCAATGCTGATTGGGAAATTATTTACTACTACGCTAATGGCATGGATTTAAGTGCAATGAGCGTCTCTGCTGCTATTGTTCTTGTCACGGCATTGATGACGCTGTTGGCTTTCTTTTCAGTACACCGAAAATTATCAGGTTTACTGACTCAAGACGTGAACTGTATGATAAAAGCGATTAAGGATATGATGACCACACAGAAACTTTACAGTGCTTACCCTGTTAATTTAACTGAAATGCATAGCGTGATTTCAACATTATCACAATTTAAACGCGTCTTGGATCAAGATAGCGATGAAAGTATGCCCGATAATTACGATGATGTGAGAATGGACAATTTTTTTGATGATTAACTTGTTTTTTTAAACGCGTACAGACGTTGCGATACACCGCCGTTAATAAAATAATCGTGCTCAGACATTAACTTTAAACAATAACTAACCTAATGATGCAAAAAAGAAAAGCTCACCAAATAGCCGATGTACTCATCGAAGCGTTACCCTATATTCAACGTTTTAAAGGCAAGACCATTGTTGTTAAATTCGGTGGTAACGCGATGGTTGATGAAGAACTCAAACACAGTTTTGCGCGTGATATTGTGTTAATGAAACTGGTGGGGCTTAATCCGATAGTGGTTCATGGTGGTGGTCCGCAAATTGGTCAGTTGTTGACAAGATTAGGCAAAACCAGCGAGTTTGTTAATGGAATGCGCGTTACCGACAGTGAAACAATGGATGTCGTTGAAATGGTATTGGGTGGCTTGGTAAACAAGGAAATTGTCAGTTTAATCAATCAGCATGGCGGTAAAGCAGTCGGCTTAACAGGTAAAGATGGCGATTTTATTCATGCTAGAAAAATTCAGTTAAAAAAATCCGCATTGGATGCTGATGCGTCAGAAATTATTGATTTAGGTCATGTCGGCGAAGTCAGTCGTATTGACCCTGCGGTGCTTGATATGTTGGGACGCAGTGATTTCATTCCCGTTATCGCGCCCATTGGTGTGGGGGCTGATGGGCATTCCTATAATATCAATGCCGATTTAGTGGCGGGCAAAGTTGCCGAAGTGTTAAAAGCTGAAAAACTCATATTACTCACCAATACCGCCGGTATTTTGGACAAACAGGGCGAGCTATTGACCGGTTTGTCCATTAAAGATATTGATGAATTAATTGCTGATGGTACGATTTCAGCGGGGATGATTCCTAAGACCCGTTGTGCCACCGATGCGTTGAAAGGCGGCGTTAATAGCGTTCACATCATTGATGGACGTGTGGAACATGCGGTGTTATTAGAGCTTTTTACCGATCAAGGCGTAGGGACTTTATTGTTAAGCCGCTCATTAACGTAAGATCTAAAGGACGAGCGCAACGCTTGCGTTTTTGGGCTTGCGCACAATTCTTTACCTAGCGAGGATTCGCGGCAGTGAATATCAAGAAAAAGTTGATCTTCAGCATCTCTGCTGGCGATTTTTGATATAGATAAGCTGATGTCGGAATCCTTAGTGGGTAACGCGTGCATCATCAGTTTTTCGGTATTAATATCAGGCTCAGTGGTTGAGTAGGTATCAACAAAAAGACGGGCAATCTCCCACGCTTTCTTACATTCAAAATCGTTTTCACAGCGAAACAAACCCAGTGCGTCAGCTTCTTCAATACTCGCCACTTTATTATTTTGTTCTGATTTATCAGATTGGGTCAACACTAAAAAGCGTTTAATATTAATTTCATATTCATCAGCGAGTTTTTGCTGAATAGCGAGATTTTCATCGATAGTTTTCTTAGTTCGTTCAATTTCACTCTGAATATTTTTTATTTCTTCAATTAAATTAGGCGGTATGGGTTGCGCGTTGCGTTCAAAGGTTGCCGCATTCTTTTGTTTAGTATCAAGCCGCTCTAATTGTTGCGTTACTTCGGATTCAATTAATTTTCTTTGTGCCTCAATGGTTTGGGTTTTTGTTTTAAGCTCCGCGAGCATTTCTTCCTTAGTGTGATAGGTTCTCAGTAACGCATCATCATGGGCTTTTTGACTTTGAATAACTTTTTCCTGCTTTTTTCGTAGTCGCTCAAGATTACGATCCCGTTCCTGCTGCTCTTTGGTTTTTTCCTGTTCGGTCACTTCAACGACTGTACCGTGCTTACTCAAAGTTTCCCGCCGATATTTAGCTTCATCGGGCGATACCTGATCTGAAAAAGAGGTTTTGCCCGATTCATCGACCAATTTGTACGTTTTCGCACTCGCAACCTGACCGCTAAACAGATAAAGAGTGCAGCTAAGAAAAAAGGTGATTGGGAAAATATGAGTTTTCATAGGCAATTCAATGGTTTTTTTTGCTGGTTTTCGAATTATATTGTAAAGGATAACAAAGATAAAAATTAATCAACAGGTGCATAACACATGTAGCTATTATTCAACTTACTAAACTAGCTAAGCTGTGTAGTGGTGGCAGTATAACCATTTTTGCTAATTGCAACAGTAACAATGCCGCCAAGGGTGAAAGATCAATACCGCCCATATCGGGAATAAATTTTCGGCAAGCATTCAATAAGGGGTCAGTTAAGCTAATTAAAATAGAAGAGGTAGCATCAAAACCATCGGGACGAATCCAGCTTAATAAGGCTCTAGCGAATATCGCATAGATAAAAATATTAATGAGCAAGGAAATCAGTTGAGTGATTGACAAAATAACCAATGCAGCGATGCCGACGCTAACTCCCTTCAATAACAAAATGGAAAAATCCGCCAGCATTTGCAAGCCAATCACCAGTACCAATGATGACATATCTATTTTTCCCACAGCCGGCACGAAACGACGCAAAATTTTTAAGGGTGGATGCGTCACTTTGATGACAAATTGTGAAATAGGATTATAAAAATCAGATTTAGAATATTGCAATAAAAACCGCAACAACACCGCTAATATGTACAGCGAAAATAGTGTGTCAATTAAAAAAATAACAGGATCAGTCATGTAGGAAGAATTCATTAGCTATTTTCCGCTTGCTTAGACATTTCAATAGAGCGGTCACGCGCAGCATGAAGTGCTTTGGAAACCAGTTCAGTAAAGCCACCTTGAGTAAAGGTGTCTATCGCTTGTTGAGTCGTACCGCCGGGTGAGGTCACCCGTTTGCGTAATTGTTCAGGTGATTCAGTCGACTCCAAGGCTATTTTAGCCGCCCCTAACGCGGTTTGTTGAATTAATAAACGTGCGGTTTTTGCACTAAGACCCAACTCTAACGCGGTTTTTTCCATGGCTTCCATCAGCAGAAAATAATACGCAGGACCACTGCCAGATACCGCAGTTACCGCATCTAACTCGCTTTCATTGTCAACCCACAACGCGATACCGACAGAACGTAAAATAGTTTCGGCTAGATTGCGTTGCTTGGTATTGACGTTGCGGTTAGCGTGTAGCGCGGTTGCGCCTGTTAGCACTAACGCTGGGGTATTAGGCATACAGCGTACAATTGCAGTATCCATACCCAACCATTGACTCAAACTATTTTGATTAATGCCCGCAGCAATAGAAACAATCAGCGATTTTTTTTGCTGTACCAAAGCGGCGGCATTTTTAGCCACCTCGGCTAACATTTGTGGTTTTACCGCAAGCACAATCACATCGACTGCATTAATCACCTCATCATTGCTTATTGAGGTATGCACATTCAGCGTTGCCGCCAAATTGCTAAGCGTATCGGCATTAATATCCGAAACCCATAGTTGATCCGATGGATGACCGCTAGCGATTAAGCCGCTCATTAGGCTTGATGCCATATTGCCGCCGCCGATAAAACCTATTTTATTTGTTTTCATGATCTACGTTATAGTGGTAATGATTAAAAGACATTTTACCTCATATAAGGGCTATGCAATAAATCACAAGCGTTGTTACCCTATCTAGTCGAAAACAATACTCTAAAATTTATGATTGACACTATTTATATTGAAGAAGCTATTTTGCAACATCCGCGTGTACTGGATATTTTGGCACGCTTTCCAAAAGCAAGGCGCATTAGTTGTGAGCGTTACAGCCAAGTATTTAATCCTAAAGCGCAAAATTTTCGCCTACAAAAACAAAATCCCGCGCTCATTTTGGCGGAAAAATATCAGCATTTCGTCCTGCCAGCCCCCGCAGGTTATGGCATAGGCGCGAGTAAAAACTATTATTTCTCTCATGTGTTAAATTGCTTATACGATTGCCGTTACTGTTTTTTACAAGGTATGTATCAATCTGCGCACTATGTTTTATTTGTGAATTACGAAGACTTTCAAGCCAATATATGGCAACTTTGCCACGAGTCGCCCACTGAAACCTTACATTTTTTTTCTGGCTATGATGGCGATAGTTTAGCCTTAGAACCCGTTACCCAATTTGCTGAACATTTTTTGAATTTTTTTGCAGAATTACCCAATGCGTTTTTAGAATTACGCACCAAAAGCACTCAAGTCAGAAGCCTGACCAATCGAGAACCATTACCTAATTGCGTGATTGCTTTTAGTTTATCGCCTGATGATATTGCTCGCAAAGTGGAAGATAAAGCCCCCAGTTTACAACGCCGATTAGACGCACTCGTTAAACTACAAACCCACGGCTGGCAAATCGGTTTACGCTTTGATCCGCTCATTTACCAAAGCGATTACCGTGAACAGTATCAACAATTATTCGCTCAAGTGTTTGAGAAAATTGATTTATCACAACTGCATTCTGTCAGTCTTGGCACATTTCGCTTACCCGATGCCTTTTTTAAAAAAATGCACAAACTGTATCCTGAAGAAAAATTATTCGCGGGCGATTTTGTCAGTCAGCAAGGCATGATGTCCTACCGCGACAACATTGAGCAAGACATGATGGGCTACTGTAGCGAACAACTTTTAACCCACATTCCAGCGAGTAAATTTTTTCCATGTCGGCTATAAAAAAACGTACTGTCTTAGTGACAGGGGCAAGTTCGGGTATCGGTCGTGCGATTGCTAAAAAACTATTACACCAAGGACACCATGTTATTGGCGTATCGCGCAATGTTCAGCAATTTACCCACTCGCTGGAAAATTTCAGCACCGTGCAGTTAGATTTAAGCCAGACAAACGCCTTACCCGTACAATTGCGAGAATTAGCAAAAAATTTCCCCGATATTGATACCGTTATATTTGCCGCAGGATTTGGACAATTTGGCTCACTCGAAGAATTTTCCTACCCGCAAATTGAAGCCTTAATGACCGTCAATTTTACCAGCCAAGTGTTTTTAACCCGCGCCTTATTACCGCAATTAAAACGTAAAAAACGGGCAGATTTAATTTATATCGGCTCAGAAGCCGCGCTAAAAGGTAGCCGTAAAGGCGCGATGTATTGCGCCAGTAAATTCGCATTGCGTGGATTTACTCAAGCCTTGCGCGAAGAATGCAGCAACAGTGGTGTGCGCGTGTGTTTGCTCAATCCCGGTATGGTAAAAACCCCATTTTTTGACACGCTAAGCTTTGCACCCGCAGATAACGAAACCAATTATCTGTTACCCGAAGATATTGCCGAAACCGTCGATTATGTATTGAACTCCCGCGCTCACATCGTTATTGACGAAATCAATCTAAATCCTTTAAACAAGGTGGTAAAGTTTAAAAAGTGGTAGTGGTAAATTTGGCAATGACGTAATAACGAATTGTGTGGAATCAAAAAACATGTTTTTTGACTCCTTTGTCATAAAAAATCCAACTCGCTATAACATTAAGCCATCCAAACTTTGCTCAGAGCTAAAGCACAATAAAATGAGGTAGGTGCGGATTTATCCGCACAGTGCGAATGAATTCGCAGCTACTCTATGCTTGAATCAATTTATACTGCTTCTGCTATAGTATTTCGTTGAACGGCAACAACTGCCGACTTTAATTGCGGTTATTGAAAATTCTTCTTTTATTCACTAATTAAACTAGGTTATTTAACTTAGCCTAGTTGTTGCATATAAACTATTCTTGTTGTTTTTTAATAACCCCCTAAATAGATGTCAATAATAATCCTTTATATTCATAGTGTTATATTTTGGCATACTCTTTGCTTTACAGCAATATCTGTTACTGAATAAGTAAATATTAATGTTTTGAATTCATCTATGGCTCACTATAATTATGGTCATTACTTTATGATTATTTACTTATATTTTGGAAACAGCCATGAAAATTAAATCTCAGTTACTTACTATCGGCTGTATTGCTCTTAGTGCAGGACTCGCCAACGCCGAACCTGCGAAGCCGATGAATAACATGAAAAAACCCGATGAACCGTTGGTGTTGGATACTGTTATTGTTAGAGCGCAATCATCGAATATTGATCAAGCCTTTGAATCTTATCTTAAGCGTCCCACCATAGCGCGTTCCAGAACGGCTACTAGCGATACGGCACAAATGTTCGACCATACCCCTGGAGTTAGTTTTTCCAGTGGGGGCGGTATTTCTAGTCGTCCCGTCCTTAATGGTATGGCAGATGACCGTATTCGTATCAAAATAGATGGTATGAATTTGATTTCCGCGTGCGGTAATCACATGAATCCCGCGCTCTCTTATGTCGCCCCCTCTAGTGTGTTGAGTGCGCAGGTACTTGCTGGTATCACGCCAGTGAGTATGGGCGGTGATAGTATCGCGGGGACTATTCGTGTGCAGTCAGCTGATCCGCAATATGCTGAAGATGACAAAAAATATTTAGTCACCGGTCAAGGTTCAGCGTTCTACCGTAGCAATGGCAATGCGTGGGGTGGTAATATTTCAACCACTTTAGCAAACAAAAATGCGTCGTTGACTTACACAGGCTCTACCGTTGAATCGGGTAATTACAAAGCAGGCGGTGATTTCACTACTAAAAACAAAGCCAATGCGAATGATGTAGTCAGTTCTTCTTACTATAAAGCCCAAAACCAATCGCTGTCGCTGGCGTTGCGTAATGACGATCATGAAGCGATTATCAAAGTGGGTCTGCAAAATATTCCTTATCAAGGTTTTCCAAACGTGCGTATGGATTTAGCAGGTGATGACAGTTGGTTTGCTAATGTTGGTACTAAAAGTAGGTTTGACTGGGGTAGACTGGAAACCCGCGCCTATTACGAAGATGTTCAGCATTACATGAACTTCTTACCTGATAAAGGCGGCAATATGCCGATGAATACGCATGGTTATAATCACGGTTTAGAAGTGAAAGGCATTATTGATGTGAGCGATAAACATCAACTGACTGTCGGTAGTGAATATCAGCGTTATCGCTTGA
>NQJH01000253.1 GCA_002256685.1 Methylococcaceae bacterium NSP1-2
CGATACCCAGTGTTCTTAGCGTGGTTAAATTACTCGGTTGTAGCGAAAATCGCTGGGCTAAGTGCGGTTGAACTTTATTGGCATACATCGGCTTCATTTCAGACGGCACACCCGGCATAAACACAAACCAACACTGCCCAACTTGCAAAGAAAACCCCGGTGCAGTTCCATACTCATTATCAAGACGTTCCGCGCCTTCTGGCAATAACGCTTGTTTGTGATTTGATTCAGGCATAACGCGCTGGCGATGGGTAAAAAACTGTTCAATTTGTGCCAGTGCGTCAGTATCCAAAACCAGCGGCAAGTTAAAAGCGTTAGCAACTGCCTCAGCGGTTAAATCATCAGTAGTAGGTCCTAGTCCACCGGTACAAATACAACAATCAGCACGTTCGGCTATCTCGTGTAACAAAATAATCAAATCTTGCAGTTGATCGCCAACGGCAGTATGACGGGTGACGGTAAAACCTAACGACACCGCTTGTTGTGCTAACCAAGCGGCATTGGTGTCAGTTATTTGCCCAGTAACAACTTCGTCACCTTGCGAAAATATTTCTAGTCGTGGATTCATATTAAAAATTCATTGAAAAGCGGTTTAGTGGTTACGCGTATGATACTACCAAAAACAAGCAATGAACCGACTGTCGAATAAGGTATATATGCTGGGCAACTTAATTTTTTCGGTGTAGTCTGTTAGGTAGTGAGTTAAATGACTATGGAGTCCAATAGCTTTAGCTATTGGCGAATCGCAAAAAGCTAAAGCTTTTTGACTCCAGATTTAATCCACCTCCATTTATTGAAACATACCGTGAAACATTGAAACATATAATGAAACATGAAACATTTGTGAAACACCCGTAAGACCTCAAAGCCAACAACCAAGGCAGTTAAAAACTTGGCACGCGCTTTGCTTTAAGTAAGAAAACCCCCATAACAATAATCACTCGGAGAAACATCATGTTATTCAAACAATTATTTGATAAAGAAACGTGGACTTACACTTATTTTATTGCTGACGAAGTGAGCAAAGAAGCCGCGTTTATTGATCCCGTTAATACCCAAATTGAATCGTACATCGCTTTATTGGCAGAACACGGTTTAACACTGAAGTATTCTTTTGAAACCCATGTTCATGCTGATCATATCACTGCTAGCGGTTTGTTACGTCAACGTACTGGCGCGAAAACCTGTGTGAGTCATAAAGGCGGCGCACAACTCGCCGATATTCAACTGCATGATGGTGATATTTTTAAACTGGGTAATGAAGAAATTAAAGCCATTTCGACTCCTGGTCATACCCCTGGTTGCACGTCTTATTTATGGCGTGATCGTTTATTTTCAGGTGATTCATTGTTTATTGGCGGCTGTGGACGCACTGATTTTCAAGGCGGTTCAGCCAGTGATTTGTACGATAGCATTACCCAACGTTTGTTCACGTTACCCGATGACACGCTGGTTTATCCCGGTCATGATTACTCACAACGCTGGGTCAGTAACATTAAGCAAGAGCGCACTACGAACCCACGTTTAGCAGGTAAAAGCCGCGAAGAGTTTATTGAAATCATGAACAATTTGAATTTGCCTAAACCACGCTTAATTGATGAATCTGTTCCTGCTAACCGTTATTGCGGTTTGGATGAAAATGAACGCCAAGATGCAGTAGCGCGTAGAGACGAAAGCGCGGACAGCTGTGCAGCGCGTACTAAAATGACGGGTCCTGATTTAGTCGCCGCTGCTAAACAACAGATTACCGAAGTCAATGTAGAAAGAGCCAAACAATTGTTGGCAGAAGGCAATATCACGCTGATTGATACCCGCGAAGAAAGCGAGTATGCGGCAGGTCATATTGATAACGCGATACTGTTACCACGGGGTGTATTGGAATTTAAACTCAGCACTGTCCCTGAATTAGCTGATCCATCCAGAGCTATTTTGATTTATTGCCGTACAGGCGGACGGGCGGCATTGGCGGCACAGACTTTACAAACTTTAGGTTATAACACCGTGTTGTCTATAGCGGGTGGTTTTGAGGCGTGGGAAAAAGCGCAAGCTTAGCAATAGTTTTTAAAACCGTGACAGTTTTTAGGCGGTAACTAAGATTGCGTTAAACTGTCAGCGGTGTATCGACTTCGCACCTTAACCACCTAACCATAAAAAATGAGGAACTTTCATGTCACAACATCACACCCTTTTAATTGTCGGCGGCGGCGCAGCAGGCGTTTCCGTTGCTAATACGCTACGTCGTCAAGATAAGCACATTGATATAGCCATTATCGAACCATCGGAAAAGCACTATTACCAACCCGGTTTTACTATCATCGGTGGTGGCGCGTACACGATGAAACAAACCACTAAAAACGAAGCTGATTTAATCCACCCCTCGGTTAAATGGCTAAAAGATTATGCGGAAAGTTTTCAACCTGAAGCCAATACCGTGACCTTGCGTTCAGGTGAAGTCGTCAGTTATGACTACTTAGTCGTCTGCCCCGGTTTGCAATTGGATTGGCAAAAAATTCAAGGTTTGAAAGAAACCATCGGCAAAAACAATGTTTGTAGTAATTACTCACCTGATACCGTGGAATACACTTGGCAATGTATTCAAGAAATGGTCGCTAAAGGCTCAGGGACAACTTTATTTACTCAACCACCGATGCCGATTAAATGTGCAGGTGCGCCGCAAAAAATCATGTATTTAGCGGCAGATAGATTCCGTAAAAAAGGTATTTTGAATAAATTCAATATCGAGTTTTGCAATGCGGGTCCTGCCATGTTTGGTATTCCATTTTTTGCGAAAGCCTTGGATAAAGTGGTTGCTGAGTACGGTATTAAAACTAACTTTAATACTAATCTGGTTGCTATTGATGGCGCGAACAAAACCGCGACCTTTGAAGTAACCGATGCGGATGGCAATAAAACCCAAGTCAACAAAGCCTTTGATATGATTCATGTCACGCCTTCACAAAGTGCGCCCGACTTTATTAAAAACAGCCCGTTAGCGAATGCGGCTGGCTGGGTTGATGTCAATGATAGAACCTTGCAACACACTAAATACCCCAACGTGTTTAGCTTAGGTGATGTGGCGTGTACCACTAATGCAAAAACCGCTGCCGCGGTGCGTAAACAAGTGCCTGTGGTGGTCGATAACATCGTTAATGTGATGAAACACGCGGCACTACGGGAAGGTTATGATGGTTACGGCTCTTGCCCATTAACCACCTCACTGAGCGGCGTGATATTGGCGGTAAAAAAATCGGTTTTCCGTGGATGTACTGGCATTTAATGATTAAAGGTTACCGCTTTGATATTCCGCATTTAGCCAGTTACGCGGAAAAATTCGTCGATAAAGAATAACCCAACAGGTGCAAGGTAAAAGGTACAAGGTTTAAGTCCCCTCCTTTGACCTTGTATCTTGAGCCTCTTACCTTTTGAGTTTTTTATTGCCATGTTTGATAACACCTCCTCTCTCACACGTTTTTTACCGATTCTCGACTGGCTGAAAACTTACCACCGTCAGGATTTTGCTGACGATTTATTTGCGGGCATTATTACCGCTATTCTGCTTGTCCCTCAAGGCATTGCCTACGCTATCCTAGCGGGTTTGCCGCCACAACTTGGGCTTTATGCCAGTATTTTACCGCCAATACTGTACGCATTTTTTGGCACAAGTCGCACATTATCAGTCGGACCCGTGTCGATTGCCGCGATTATGATTGCCAGTGCGTTAACGTCAACCGCTGTTGCTGAATTAGGCAATCCCGTACAAAGTGCCTTAGTGTTATCGCTAGAAAGCGGCGCAATCATGTTGTTAATGGCGGTGTTACGCATGGGTGGCTTAGTCAACTTCATTAGCCATCCTGTATTAACAGGCTTTACTAGCGGCGCGGCGTTATTGATTATCGGTAGCCAGATTCCACAAACATTGGGTCTAAAAACACCAGCTTGCGGCATAGACATTGCTTGTTATATGACTTATCTACAGGGCTTTAATAGCACCACATTATTACTTAGCATCGGTGCATTAGCTTTATTGTTATTATTCAGTCAGTTATTGCCGACACTATTGAAAAAAATGCGCGTAAAACTAGCCATTATTACTGCTATTAGCAAATGCGGACCGTTACTGACTGTCGTGCTTGCTACAATCGCGGTCAGTTTGCTCACCAATAGCGGGCAATCTATCGCCGTGGTCGGTGTTGTTCCCTCTGGTTTTCCTGAGCTAAGCATTAACGTACTGACTGAATCACTAGGGCAACGCGGTCAATTATTACTGCCTTACGCGGGCTTTATCGCTTTAATCGCTTACGTTGAAAGTGTCGCCATTGCTAAAGTCACCGCCAATTTGCGCAGTGAAAAAATCATTCCTAATCAAGAGTTAATCGGCTTAGGGATGGCAAATATTGCCGCAGCACTATCAGGTGGAATGCCTGTTGCTGGCGGGTTTAGTCGCACAATGGTGAATTTTGCCGCAGGGGCGCGGACACAAATGGCGATGTTAATTGCAGCCGCCTTATTAGCAATAGCCGTGATGTTTTGCAGTCCATGGTTTACTAACATTCCTAAATCAGCATTGGCAGTTATTATTTTGGTCGCCATCACGCCGTTAGTTAAAATCAAAGATATTCTGCACACTTGGGTTTATGATCGCGGTGATGGTATTGCCGAAATCGTCACTTTATTAGGCGTATTGGTGTTAGGCATTGAAGAAGGTATTGCGTTAGGCATCATGCTCACCATTGCCAGTAACTTACGCAAAACCAGTCACCCACACATTGCCGTGGTCGGGCGTGTACCTGAAACTGAACATTACCGCAACATCAAACGTCATCATGTTGAAACATGGAATCACCTACTATTAATCCGTATCGATGAAAGCCTGACCTTTGCCAACATCAACTACATCGAAGAATTTTTGGTCACTGAATTAAAACGCCAACCCAACACTAAACACATCATACTGATTTTTACCTCAGTTAGTGACATAGATACCACCGCGTTAGAAGCCTTGGAAAGCTTGAATCAGGGCTTACAAATAGCAGGTAAAACGCTGAATATTTCCGAAGCCAAAGGTCCTGTGTTGGATAAATTACAAAAAACCGATTTTTTTGAACAACTCAAACCGGGGCAGGTATTTTTTCGCACCGAAGATGCCGTTAAGCAGTTGGAGTAACAGGAGTCCAATAGCTTTAGCTATTGGCTAAAAAACAGCTAAAGCTGTTTTAATCTTACTTAATCGAGAGCAAGAATTTTAGATTTACTAGGAGAGTGTAATGATTTCAGAAGCAGTAGTGGACTTATCGCGCTGGCAATTCGCCGCCACGTCTTTGTACCATTTTTTATTCGTGCCATTAACCCTAGGTTTATCGTTTTTATTAGCGATTATGGAATCCACTTATTTAATGACAGGCAGGGAAATATACAAAGACATGACCCAATTTTGGGGCAAATTGTTTGGTATTAATTTCGCGTTAGGAGTCGCTACGGGCTTGACGATGGAATTTGAATTCGGCATGAATTGGTCGTATTTCTCGCATTATGTCGGTGATGTATTTGGCGCACCGCTGGCAATTGAAGGCTTGATGGCGTTCTTTTTGGAATCTACTTTTGTCGGCTTGTTTTTCTTTGGTTGGGATAAACTGCCTAAATGGCAGCATTTAATTGTCACTTGGTTAGTCGCTTTCGGTACCAATTTATCCGCATTGTGGATTTTGGTCGCTAACGGTTGGATGCAAAACCCCGTCGGTGCAGAATTCAATTATGAAACCATGCGCATGGAAGTTACCCATTTCAGCGATTTAATCTTTAACCCCGCAGCGCAAGTGAAATTTGTTCATACAGTCGCCGCTGGTTATACCACTGCCGCCGCGTTTGTGTTAGGTATTAGTGCCTACTATATGCTGAAAGGACGTGATGCGGCGTTTGCCCGTCGTTCTTATACCATTGCCGCAGGGTTTGGTTTAGCCGCGTGTTTATCAGTGATTGTGTTAGGTGATGAAAGCGGTTATACCGATGGTGAGGTACAAAAAGTGAAACTTGCCGCAATTGAAGCCGAATGGCATACCGAACCCGCACCTGCCTCATTCACTGCCATTGGTATTCCCGATCAAGAAAAAATGGAAACGGCGTATGCGATAAAAATTCCATGGGTCTTGGGTTTAATTGGCACGCGCTCAATTGATGAACCGATTACAGGCTTAAGCGAAATTTTAGTAAAAAACCGTGTTCGCGTGCGTGAGGGTATGAAAGCTTACGGTTTGATGCAAAAATTACGCACTGGCGAAAAAACCCCCGAACTACTTGCCGAATTTAATCGTTATAAAAAAGATTTAGGCTATGGAATGCTGCTAAAACGTTACACGGAAAAAGTCGTCGATGCCACCGATGCGCAAATCGAATTAGCCGCGCAATATTCCATTCCCAGAGTCGTGCCGTTATTTTGGACATTCCGCGTGATGGTCGGCTGTGGTTTTATCATGTTGGGCGTGTTTATTTGGGCAATGTTTGCCAGTTCCCTACGTCGCTGTCGGCAAACGACTTTATT
>NQJH01000254.1 GCA_002256685.1 Methylococcaceae bacterium NSP1-2
GTTGCCGCGATTGATTTAAAAGAACGCAAAGTCATCAAAAAACTTGAAGCAGGTTGTGTGCCACACGTTGGCGGTGGTTCAGCGGTGGTAGTTGATGGACGCACGCTGGGTTTTGGTACTAACTTCGGCGATTGCGATAAAACCGTGGTCAGTGTTTGGGACTTAGACAAAATGGAAGTGGTTAAACAAGTGCCCGTTTCTGGTGGTACAGAATCACCCGCCGCTCATGAGAACGCGCCTTATGTTGCCGTCGATATTATTTCTAAAGACCGTCGTGCGCGTACCATTCAATTAATTGACAAAAAATCGCTGGAAGTGGTGAAAACTTTGGATGTTGGTGGACACGCTTACTTTCCTGAATACAGCACCGACGGTAAATTTCTGTATGTCAGCGCGGGTTATAGCGGTGATGAAGTGGTAGTTTATGATTCCAACAGCTTAGAAAAAATCGCGACTGTGCCTATGGAAAGCCCCGCAGGTATTTTCGCTCATGGTCGCGTTAAATACATGACACGCGGTTTATCACCAGACGAGATGAAAGGGGCAAAATAATGAAACGCTTTATTGTTGCCAGTTTGTTACTACTAGGATTTGCCTCCAACGCGAATGCGGCAGTTATTTTTGCCGGCCAAGCTAAAGCGGCGGCGGTGTGTTCACAATGTCACGGCATTAAAACACCATCCGCCGACGCTCCTTTTCCTTCGTTGGCAGGGCGTGATGCGGCTTATTTAGAGTCGGCACTCAAGCAATACCGTGATAAAACTCGCAAATCCGACATTATGAATGCCATTGCGGGTTCTTTAAGCGATGCAGATATTCATAATCTTGCCGCTTATTACAGTCAACAAAAGCCTTAATACCCTCAAAAAACACCCGTTGTGCGGGTCTTCAAAGTAGGACAGGCTAGCCTGTCCTACAACTTAGTAAAACCAAAGTGGCGAATCGTTATTCGTATCAGCACAAATGGTAAACTCGCTCATTATTTTTATAATATTCGTCGATAAGGAACAATATCAATGAAGTCCCAATGGTTACTCTATATCCTCGCTGGTAGTTCACTGACAGTGGCACACGCAGCAACTGACACTATGTTAAAAGATATGACAGTAACCGCTAGCAAAACTGAAAAAACAGTTGCTGAAGCACCGGCTACCGTGCGCGTTATTAGCCAAGAAAATATCACTGATCGCCGTGTCACGCGTTTGGGTGATGCGATGCGTGAAGCACCCGGTTGGTATGCTATCGGCAGTGCATTTGGCGATCAAGCACCGGGTACAGGTCGTTCTGACATCAGTATTCGCGGTATACGCGGTAGCAATCGTGCCTTATTTATGTTGGATGGGCAACCGTTAAATAATGCCCAAAGTGGCGCGGTAAATTTGTCCACCATTATGATGGATGATGTACAGCAGATTGACTATTTACCGGGAGCTTTTTCTTCGTTATATGGCAGTTATGCCTTAAGTGGTGTAGTGAATGTGTTGAGTAAAACGCCTGATAAACGTGAATTTACCATGCGCGTGGGCGGTGGCGGTGCGGGTAACAACACGGCTGGCGATCAATGGAATGGTTCAGGAATTTACCGTGACCGTTTCGCTAATGGCTTAGGTATTTCTGTGGGGGTGAATTACAACCAGAATTTTGGTTATGCCAATGGTTTTTTGAACAAAACCTTCACCTCCGCAAGAACACTGGGTACGTCGAATTTAGTCGCTGGGGCAGTGCCTACCACCGATGCGTTTAATACACCCGCCTATCAATTGGGTCAGCTTAGCCCTAGCCCGTTTGAAGAAGGCAATGCGTTTGCCAAGTTATATTATGATTTTTCGCCGAAAACCCATGGCATGATGGGTTTTTCGATTTATCGTTCGGAGGTATCGGCGGATGAACCATACAATTCTTATCTACAAAATAGTAAAGGACAGCCGATTAGCTCAGGTAATTTAGCGATTAGAAATGGGCGTAACTTTGATAAATTAACCTTGCGAGAAACTGAATTCAGTACCACACCAAGCAACGAAGAAATAAAGCGTTATTTTGCCCGTTTCGACCATCAATTTGATAATAAAGCTACGCTGAAAGCGGATTTTAGTGTGCAGGATCGCTTTATCAATACGGGGTTATTTAGCACCACTAATCCTAAAACCAACTTTAATGGCGGTGCGGGTGAATTATCCGCCTTACCTAAAGACCAACGCATCAATGGCAAACTAGAACTAGGAATGCCGTTACATTTTGCTTCATTACCCGATTGGTTAGCGACGCATAATTTGGTAACCGGTTTTGATGCCAATCAAGAATCTATGCACCGCGTTCGTTACAACCTAAGCAATTGGCGTGATTGGAATACCAAGACGGCAACTATTTATAATGCCAGCGGCACCAGCAATACTTATGGCGGTTATGTACAAGATGAATGGCAACCGCTGGATCAACTCAGTGTCTATGTCGGTGGGCGTGTTGATAGCTGGAGTTCCACAGGTAAAGTACAACAAATGACTCCATTGCTACCCTACAGTCACCAATACGATGAGCGCACTTTCACGCAATTTAGCCCGAAAGGCGCGGTGGTTTATAAGCCACTGGATAATTTAGTGCTGAAAGGTTCGGCTGGAATCTCGTTTCGTCCACCAACGACCTTTGATCTGTATACCAGCTCAGTGGCTAACTCCAATCGCTTTGGCATACTCAGCCGTGTTACCACCGAAGCCGCACCAAATTTAAAACCCGAAAAAGCCTTTTCGTGGGAAATTGGTGCAGAAACGCATTTTGATACAGGGACTAATTTAACGGCAACCTATTATGAAACCGATTTGACCGATTTGTTTTATGTTAAAGACATCATTACTGGTACAGCCAACGACTTGAAACAAACCAGTAACACCGGCAAAGCAAAGATTCGTGGCGCAGAAGCGACGCTTAAACAAACCTTAGTTGAAGGGGTCTGGTTATTTGGTAATGTCAGTTACACGAACACCAAAATCACCGAAAATCCCGGCGATCCAACAACGGTTGGTAAACAACTGACTCGTGCCCCCAAACTAATGTGGAATCTGGGTGTAGAAGGTGAATATAAAGGCGTGTTTGGTTCGGTGATTGGGCGTTATGTGGACAAGTCTTATGCCGATCCAGCTAATCGTGATGTCGCAGTGGGTGTGCAAGGTGCTTGGGATTCCTATTATTTGCTGGATACTAAAATAGGTTATGAAGTGGTAAAAGGCGTTAAAACCAGCTTTGCGGTACAAAATTTATTGGATGCCAATTATTACCAGTCGGCTTTGATGCCGGGACGAACATTTATTGGTGAAGTGGCGGTGAATTTTTAGTTAACTTGCAGTGCAATAGGATGTGCCGATGATAGGAGGCGTATCATTCGTGTCAATTCGAACGAACGCGTTCTTACCTCAGCGCATCCTATGGAGCGTCCTCATATTCCAACTGATCATTATGTAGCCCCTCTTCTAATAATGCCCATACATTTTGAATGTCAACGGTTGGTGGTATATCTACTGATATTAACTGAGGTAAATAATCTTTTTCTGAAGCACATCCAAACTTTTCAAGCTCATGTTGCCATGAAGAAACATCAGCGTCTTCAAAAATTATAACTCGTATTGTGCTATGACCTGATGGTTGTATTATTTTTCTAAAAAATAATAGGTTCTCTTCATTCGGTTTTGCAGTAACAATGTCGTTTAAACTGACACCTTTTGCATAAAAAGGTATGTTATCAATGCAATACATATTATCTTGAAGTTCCCTCGCCCATAGGCTTTCTGTAGCAACAGGCGGATAGCCGTCATCATCTTGCTCAAGATAAAAATATATTTTTACTAAGTTACTTTCAGAATCGCCTTTCATTAATATTACCTATTGTAATTTATTGCTTTTTTGATTGTAAAATTGGGATCAGCAAGTAGAGATACAAGCCTACAATAAAGCAATGCGGAATATGAGAGAACATTCAATAGTTCCCCCCGTATTCCGTTTAGATTACTTTTATTTGCTGGCAAACGCCGCCGTATTGCGATTTAACCAATAATCATTGGCTAATTGGTGGGCTTGTGCTTGGCTATCGGCTTTACCTAATAGTTTTAAAGCGACGGCGGCGGTACCGATGATAGTCGCTACAGCAAATTCATCTTCGATTTTACCTTGCCAAAGCAAAGCGAGTTGCTCTGGGTCAAGTTGTTCAGCTTTAACATGACGCTGAGTAAATAACGCGGGCCAGTTTTCGTCGAACAGTTCGCCGTTCTGAACGCTTTGTACTAAACAATCCACGTCTGGATTGCGTTCGGTTTCGCCGCCCTCCCCTTTTAATACCGCGCTATCTTGTTGTAATAAAGCAGAGGCTTGTTGATGAACAGGACGGTAACTGGGATGAAAAATACCTTGAATACTGTAATCCGCATTCAACGGATTTAATAAACGCACTAAAGTATGAACAGGTGAACGTAAGCCTAAAATCGGACGTAGTTCGATAATCTCATGCAGTTTGGGGCAAAAATGTTCCAGTGAAATATAACTAAATCGCCGTTGTTCCAGTTGTTGTTGGGCTTCGTGCATTGATGTCGCAGGATGTAGCCCTAAGTAAGGCAATACGTTTGCGGTATAAAGTCTACCCGCCGTATGCCCTGCTGAGCCGTGCATTAACACGCGAATGCCATTTTCTGCCAACAATAACGCCGACAGTAAAAACCACGGTAAATGCCGGCGTTTACCTGCATAAGATGACCAATCTAAATCAACGTGAATTTGCCCAACATCGTGAGCAAATGATGCTCGCGCAGCCGTTACAAAACCGGCTAATTCTTCAGGCGTTTCTTCCTTAACACGCATTAACATTAAAAACGCGCCTAACTGTATCGGCAATACTTCATCCGCTAAAATCATGCGCATGGCGCGGTAGGCTTCTTCTTGGGTTAAAGGTCGGGAACCTTTTTTGCCTTTGCCTAAAATGCGAATGATGTCGGCAAAAGGATGTTCTGGAACTGGCGTTTGCTCGTGATGGGTAAAATTCATAACGTGAACCTAAAGTAATGATCGATTAACAACGCGGCAAATAGGAGCGTGATGTAAACGATAGAAAACCAAAAGGTAGTCATGGCGGTTTTTTTGTCTTTATGACGCATCATTAATAGCGCGTAATAAATAAATATCAGCCCTAAGGGAATGACTGTTGCCAAATAAATCAAGCCACTCATGCCTGTTAAATACGGCAATAGCGTGACAATCAGCAACAACACGCTGTACAGCAATATCTGTAAACGCGTATGTTCGAGACCGTTAGTCACGGGCAACATAGGAATTTTAAAATCGTCGTAGATTTTTTGATATTTCTCTTCTCTAGCAATCGCCAGCGGCCAAAAATGCGGCGGTGTCCACACAAAAATAATCAGTACCAACAGCAAGGCATAAGGATGGATTTCACCGGTAATCGCACACCAACCTAATAGAGGTGGTGTTGCACCAAACGCGCCACCGATGACAATATTTTGTGGGGTCATTCTTTTAAGATATTTGGTATAAACCACCGCATAACCAAATAAGGATAAAAAAGTGAGCAGTGCCGTTAGCATATTAACTTTCGCCATTAACACCAGCATAGC
>NQJH01000050.1 GCA_002256685.1 Methylococcaceae bacterium NSP1-2
TTTGCGAGCAATGAACCATAAAACCCGCCAATCGCTCCAGTTCCAATAACAAGCACTTTAGGGGGTACGCGTTTCTTCATCCAGAATTTGTTTTAAGAATGGAATAGTTAATTTGCGTTTGGCCGCTAACGAAGCCCGATCCAGTTTTGTCAGAAGTACCCATAAGGAGGACAAGTCCCTATCATAATGTGTCAATAGAAAACGTCCGGCTTGAGGCGAGATTTCGAAGCCCATTTGATCAGCTTTGAAAATTAAGGCAGTGATTGTGTCGTTATCACATAAAGGCTGTATTTTTAAAGTTAATCCCCAATTAAGACGGGTTTTAAGATCGGGTAATTCTATAGCGATTTCATTGGGTGGGCAGGATGCCGATAAAATAAGCGTGTGACCTTGATCGCGGTGCAGGTTAAAAAAATTAAAAAAAGCCAGCTCCCATGTCTGGTTACCTGCTATGTGCTCAATGTTATCGAAACAAACGATATCAAACTTGTCCAGTCCTGTTAACAGTCCGGGGTCAGGCAGTTCTAAAGGAGATAAAGCAAAATAGAATGAGCTGAGTTGTTGGCTTTTTGCCTGCTGACAACAGGCTTGCAGCAAATGGCTTTTACCTAGCCCGGATTGGCCCCAGAGAAAAATCAGCCGTTCACCGGTACCCTCGCTACTTTTTTGTAGGTGATTAATGATTTCCAGATTAGAACCAGGGAAAAAATCATCAAAAGTTTGATTCGCTCTGAACTCAAAGTGCAATGGAAGCTGCTTAGGTAAGGTCATCCTTATTTTCCTGCAAAGCGGACATAGAGTGTTGCGCCAAAAAATAACATTAGACTGAAGATGATTTCCAGAGAGGGGTATAAGCGTCCGTTGGTATTTACGTAAGCTTCTATAGAGCCATGTATAAAATAAGCCAGGCTGATATAAGCCATCCAGGCGCAGCTTTTAGGATTGCGGTCCAAAAACCCGCGCAATGGCAGTAACAACGGTGTAACGGTGATTAATAACCTTAACGCAACCGGAAACCGGGAAGAGGGCGCCAAAACAGTATTCCATAGCATTAATAATGCAAACAGCCCGAAATAACCCGTCAATGCGACAATGTAAAAATAAATCGGTTTTATATTCATGAAGTTGCTTTAGGCTTGTTTTAAAAGGAGTGCGGTTTTAGCCAAACGTGTCCCGAGTGCCTGGCACAGTTTTTTTTCATGATCAGTTAATCCTGCTTGCTCCAATGACAAGTGACTTGGTCCGTAAGGTGTGCCGCCTGATGTGGTCTCACGCAAAGCAGTTTCGGTGTAAGGCAGACCTAATAGCAGCATGCCGTGATGTAACAGTGGCAACATCATCGATAGTAAAGTGCATTCCTGACCCCCATGCATGCTGCCGGTTGAAGTAAATACGCCGGCAGGCTTACCGACTAATGCGCCGGAAAACCAGATTTCAGTCGTGCTATCAATAAAGTATTTCAGCGGTGACGCCATGTTACCAAAATGGGTAGGACTGCCTAACGCCAGGCCATCGCATGTTTTCAAGTCATCAAGTGTCGCGTAAATTGCACCGTGCCCGGGAATGCTTTCTGCCGTTTTTTCACAAATACTTGAAACGTCCGGTACAGTTCTCAAAACGGCTTCAACGCCTTTGACGGCATTCACGCCGCGAGCGATATGATTTGCCATTTCTGCAGTTGTGCCATTGCGGGAGAAATAAAGAACCAGAATTTTTGTCATAGTGTTAAGGGGCAGGGATTATAAAATAGCAAGAACAGCTTCCGGTGGACGACCTATTGCCGCTTTGTCATTGGCAATAACAATTGGGCGTTCAATGAGTATCGGGTGGTTAACCATGCTATTAATGAGCGCCTGCCGATCCAGCGTTTCATCATCTAATCCGTTAGCTTTATAGTCGGTTTCATTCTTGCGCATCAATTCACGAGGCTCCATGCCCAGTTTTTGTAGAATGTCATTCAGTTCCTCGGCACTGGGAGGCGATTTAAGATATTCAATAACTTCCGGATCAATGCCTTGCTCTTGTAGCAATTGCAATGTTTGACGTGATTTGCTGCAACGCGGATTGTGATAAATTTTTACGCTCATGGTTTACACTCCCATAGGGGGGCAAGCGCCCAATAAAATAAAAAAGTTATAATAGCATTTTTAACCATAATTACGCGTGAAAACCATGCAGTTTGTAATCAGTGGGCTCTAGTCGTTCATGAATTCAGGTATTCTCAATAAAGGAAAAAATAGTGGCAATAACAAATCTTAGGGAACGGGTAATGGATCGAATTAAGCAATACTGGTTATTAGCGCGATTCGACCGGCCTATCGGTATTTTGATTTTATTGTGGCCGGCATTATGGGCGCTCTGGGTGGCCAGTGATGGTAGGCCGGATTTAGGGGTGTTAATCATTATATGCTTGGGCGTGATACTGATGCGTGCGGCCGGTTGTGTGATTAATGATTACGCGGACAGGGATTTCGACCCTCATGTAGAACGCACCAAACAACGCCCTATTGCTGCCGGCAATGTAACGCCTAAGGAAGCCCTGATAGTTTTTGTCGTGTTATGTCTGTGTGCTTTTGGTCTGGTCTTAATGCTTAATATTTATACTATTATGCTGTCCTTCATCGCTGCATTTCTGGCAGCCAGTTATCCATTTATGAAGCGCTACACCCATTTGCCGCAAGCTTATCTAGGCATTGCTTTTGGTTGGGCTGTGCCCATGTCTTTTTCCGCACAGATTAACAGCATTCCCGCAGTGGCGTGGGTGATGTATTTAGCGGTAGTGTTATGGGCTTTGGTGTATGACACCATGTATGCCATGGTCGATAAAGACGATGATTTAAAAATAGGCGTTAAATCTACCGCGATTTTATTTGGTGATTATGACCGTCATATCATGGCAGGATTGCAGGTGATTATTGTGGGTTTGTTAATCGCTGTGGGTGTGATGGCAAACAGAATAACTGGTTTGGACTGGCGATTTTTATCGGCTTAGTGGTGGATTATTGGTTGCGATAAACAGTAGGCTGATATCATTAATACTTAGATCACAATTAATTAACGCCATACTTTATTGTGATAGGAACGATGGATGCGTTTAAAAAAATAGACGTTTTGCCATAAGCTGCTAAATTTATTCCCTGCCATTTTTTTTGATAAATCACTGAACCATTTTTGCCGTTTTTCTTTGCTTCAATAATTTTTATGGTTTTAGTGTGTGGCTGCCATAAAATATTTTTGGCTTAATGTCTTTGTGAATAACACAGTATGTATAGGGGCATAGTTTTTACTCTGTACATAGTTGTCCAATTATCGTACAGTAAATGTTCAATTAAATTCCTTAATATTAATTGATTGCAAGGCATGAATAGCGCAATTTAGCCTCGCGCTTTTACGATATTTTCATTCATTTAAAATATATAAAGGTTATTGCTATGGAAATTGAAGAAAAAACTAAATTGACAGATAACGATAGCGAAGAAAGTGTGGCAGGTGTATTTAAGCCCTTTCTATTTGGCATCATAGGTCTTGCCATCATTATAAGTATTTTTGTGGTACTGCCGATGCTCTTTACTTACTTTTCAGAAGGTGATATTCGCGCTCCGTCACAAATTCATCCAGCCGACCCTATAGGGAAAAGTGATCACAATATGTATAAGTCTGAAAAATCTAAAAAATAATAACTAGATTTTTTATCAGCGTAACCATTTTACTTAGTATTGAACGCCTAATTTTAATGGCGCGAGTGGCTGTCGATTGTTGTAAATCGACAGCACTCAATACATAAATTGTAAGCCTCAATTATAATAAATGGCAGGTTAAACTTGCCGTCTAACTTCAATAATATTAGGCAGTTGACTAATTTTACTGAGTACCTGACTTAACTGATTGGTATTTTCAATTTGAATAGTCATGTGAAGTTCGCCTGATAAATCAGGGTTACTGGACATACTGGCATTAAAAATATGAATTTTGGATTGCGCTAAAATTTGCGAGACATTATTTAATAAATTTTGCGCATTGTATGCTTGAACCACAATCGGCACCGCATGGCTGGCTTTTTCCACACCCCAAGTGACGGCAATTAATTGTGCTTGTTTTTCTAAACTAAGCTGAGTGATATTTTTGCAATCGGTGCGATGAACGGTAATGCCATGATGGTGGGAGATATAGCCAATAATGTCATCATCTAACACCGGCGAACAGCAGTGTGCCAGCGAGGTTTGAACATTATCAATACCTGCCACGGAAATCACCGATTTAGCGGGGGATTTTTTTGGACGAGTCTTGACGGGTATGACTTCTAATTCGGGAACTTTTAGAAAACCCGCCAGTTGTCGGCTAGTAATATGACCGCGACCGATGGCTTCCAATAATGTATCGCTGTCTGGCTGTTTAAAATGGTTAAGCACGTCAGGTATATTGAGGTTTTTTATACCCAGTCGGTGACTTTCTTTGTCCAGTATGGCTTTGCCTAAGGCTATTTTTTCAGCTTGTTGCTGATTGCCAAACCAGCTTTTTACCCGATTAATCGCACGGTGTGATTTTAGATAACCCAAATTAGGGTCTATCCAATTGTGATTAGGTGCACCATCTTTAGCGGTTAAAATTTCAACTTGTTCGCCCGATTTTAATGTGTAAGTAAGTGGCACTATACGACCATTTACTTTTGCACCACGGCACCGATGCCCTACTTCGGTATGAATAGCATAAGCAAAATCCAGCGGTGTCGCGCCTTTGACTAAATCGATTAATTTGCCCGCTGGCGTTAATACATACACGCGATCACTAAATAATTCATTACGAAAATTATCGCTGAGCGTATCGACACTGTGTTTTTCTTCCAGCAATTTGCGCAACGTCGCCACGCTTTTTTCCATTGCGGCGGTTTGTTTGCCACCCTCTTTATAAGACCAGTGGGCGGCAACACCGAGTTCAGCATAATCGTGCATATCTTGGGTGCGGATTTGCACTTCAATACGATTGCCGTCTGCGTCTAAAATAACGGTGTGTAGTGATTGATAACCGTTTTCTTTAGGGTTGGCAATGTAATCATCGAATTCTTTGGGAATGGTTTGCCACAAGTTATGCACAATACCCAATGTGGTGTAGCACTGACTTAAGTTATCGACAATGACACGCACGGCTAACAGGTCATACAATTCCTCTATCGGTAATTGTTTACGCTGCATTTTTTTCCAAATGCTGTAAATATGTTTAGGGCGACCATAACATTGGCAGTGAATGCCTTCTTCCGCTAACGTGGTTTTGAGTACCTTAATAAAGGCGTTAACGCAGTTTTCTCGATGAATGCGATTAGTGCTGAGGGATTTGGCGATTTGCAGATAAATGCTGGGTTCTAAATAGCGAAACGCCATGTCTTCCAGTTCCCATTTAAACTGGTGTATGCCTAAACGGTTGGCAATCGGCGCGTAAATATCGAGGGTTTCTTGGGCGATAAAATGCCGAAGCTCATAAGATTCTTTCGGCAAAATGTGCAGAAACTGAAGCCGATAGGCTAATTTTATCAGTACCGCACGGACATCTTCCGTCATAGACAGCAGCATTCGCCGCAAGATTTCTGTTTGATTGGGCTTGTCGGTCATGTCAGGCGAATAAACGGTGAGCTTATTCAACCAATGGACATCTTTAACCAACGTCGCCACCGTGTCACCAAACTGCTTTTTTATATCAGGGGGCGGTGTTAAATTTTCGAGGCGTGGATCGCTTAAAATCGCCGCTAGTATGGTGTCTAAATCAACATTAAAATCCATTAATATCGCCGCTGCATCAATGCTTTTGGGACGATGATAACGGGGATCCTCAGGGATAAGTGCGACAATCGCCAGTGCTTGCTCTATCTGCTGGCGGTCGGGCTTCGAGAAGCCACTGAAAAGTAGTTTTTGAGGATCGCTATTTGTTTGCATGGGACGATTGTAGACGATTAAAGGAATTTAGCGCAATCATCGTTATTTGTCTCAATTGCCCACAACGCTAATAAAACAGCTGTATATCAAGGTAGATAGTTGAGCAAGTTTTGATACACTATAACTTTATACCACACACCGCAGAGACCATTATGCCAATTACCTTGAAAGAACTTGCTGATTTTTGTGATGCCCAGATTGAAGGGGGGAATCCTTCAGCACTTATTTATTCTGCTGCCGATATTACCTCGGCACAAGTAGGTCAAGTCACCCAGTTGACCAATAGCCGATATAGCGGCTATATCAAAGAATCAAAGGCTTGCGCTTGTTTTATTGCTAATGATTTTTCCGTTGATGCTGTACCCGATACGATGGCTTTACTGCGCTGTAGCGATCCTGAAATGGCTTTCATTAAGGCGGTTAGCTTGTTACATCCTGCTAAAACTTATGGGCAATATATTGCCCCACAAGCCGTACTTGAAGCTAACGTAAGCGTGGCTAATAACGTTTATATTGGTGCTTTTGCAGTGATTGGTGAAAATGTCAGTATTGGTGAACACAGTGTGATACTGGCAGGTGCTTATATCGGCAACAATGTAAAAATAGGTAAACACTGTCAAATTTATCCCTACGCCGTTATTTATGATGATGTCGTGATTGGTGACAATGTCGTTATTCACTCAGGTGCAATTATCGGTGCCGATGGTTTTGGCTATAAATTCAGAAACCATGTCCATGTTAAAGTCCCACAAGTGGGTAATGTGGTGATTGCCGATAATGTCGAGATTGGTGCAAATACTTGTATTGACCGAGGGGCGTTAGGTAGCACAACCATAGGTACAGGTAGCAAAATAGATAATTTAGTACAGGTTGGTCACAATAATAAAGTCGGTAAAAACGTGATTATGTGTGGTTTAACCGGCGTGTCAGGTTCTTGTACTATCGGCGATTACGCTATTTTGGCAGGCAGTTCTGGCATAGCCGATCATGTCACTATTGGACAAGGGGCTGTGGTGATGGCGCGGTCTGGGGTAGCGGGTGATGTGGCGGCAGGAACACAAGTATTCGGTAGTCCTGCAAAAGATAAACGCACTGCTTATAAAGAGCAGGTGGCAATTAGTAAACTGCCTGAGTTATTGAAGAAAGTAAAATTGCTAGAAGAAAAAATACTAGCTTTAGAAAAGCAAGAGAAGAATGATGATTGACGCTAAGCTAATCGCTTAGCTTATGAAAAACCCCCCCGTGAAGGTAAAACGGTACGGGGGGGTTAGTATCTTATTTACCTGAGATTTGCTCAGCAGTACTGGTGTTGCTTGTATGTCTTTTTTCGATTTTTGTGAACACTTCTTTTTGTGATTCAGCAACTGCGCCACTAGCTAAATGCTTAGTTTCGTCAGCTTTTAACATAACAACCAAAACGATAATTGCAGCGATACAAACACCAACAATCAACCACAAATTATCTTTTTCTTCTACTTCAGCCATTTTAAGATCCTCTAACTATAGTTATTAATTATGTTTTCCCTCTCCTCAAGAGAGCAACTCAAAAATGAATATTTGAGCCGGTTGTCGAATTATTTTTTAAACAACGGTGCAATTTTTATCATGAGACGTGGTGTCGTGTCAAAACTATCAGTAAAAAATATTTAAATAATTTTTTAGTAAGCCATTTTCTTTATTGCCGATAGCCTCTGCAATAATGAATTAACTCTATGAATATTAATATAATATTTCTGTATCAATCCTATTTAGCTAGTGCGTAAATTGATTACAAATGAATAAATCTGCCAGACAGCTTATACCTAGCTCTGCCCACCCTGCCTGAATAGCTTACAGTCTCGCCATTGTTATACAATAGCTGCCCTGCTTTACCACCACATAGACTGTCTCAATGAATACACCCAAAAAATTACTGCGTTCTGATATACAGATTGGCTGCACTGCTGGCACTTATGAGCGAGGCAGAGATTATTATGCAAAAGGACGCGTACTTAATCTCACTATCGTCAATAAAGGCGTGCTTTTTGTACAACTCAGTGCAACGGTTAAGGGCAATGATGTCATCCCTTATAAACAAAACATTCGCATCACTTGGCGTGCTGATTATAGCTCTGCCACCATTATGGGTAATTGCTCTTGTGCTGTTGGTTATAACTGTAAGCACGTTGTTGCAGCCTGTCTTATGTACCAATATTCCCAGCAAAGTAGCACGATAGACGCGAGTTGTTTAGAGTGGTTGAGTAGTCTCGATGAACCCACACCGCAACGCGATAGCCATGCAGATTTTATTGCCTATATTCTCAAGCCTAGCGACAAGGCGCATGAATTCACCGTTGAGATTTTAGTGACCAAAGAAAAAAAATCGGGCGGTTTAAACAAAGGGCGAAAATTATCACTGCACAATATTACTTATCTTCACCAAGTCCCCAATTATTTTCAGCACTTAGATTCAGATGTTATAAAACTACTCTGTGCATTAAACAGCAACTATATGTGGGGCGAACCTGTTCTTAGTGGTGTTATCGGTTTTCTTGCTTTAGAAAAGCTATTACAAACCAATCGCTTATTTTGGCAAGACGGCACCCGCCCTGCATTGAAAGCAGGAGAAAATCGAGACTTACAGTTTAACTGGCAACAATCGGATAATGGTGATTACCAATTATCCATTGCCATTGAAGCCGAAGCCCTGTTAATGCTTACTGATCCACCGCAGTATCTGGATACTCATGCGGGGACTATTGGCGCGTTTAACACAGCAAAGCTAACCACGGAGCAGTTAAAAAAATACCTATCTGCCCCTCCTATTCCTGCTAAGTATGCTGATGAATTCAGTATGCGGCTAACCGTTGAACATGCAGCACACCCCCTACCCGCACCAAAAAAAATTCCACTCACTGAACTGGGTGACTTAACGCCAACGCCTAAATTGCGGTTATTCGGTAAGCAACTGACGAATTCGCATACCCAGCATTTGATGGCGGTGAGTTTTCAGTATGGGCAATGGGAACTTTCAGCAAAGAAACCTGAAGCCTACAGCGTCATCAAAACCAAGCAAGGGCTATTACGGATTCAACGCCAACTAGACGCTGAAAATTCAGCCATTACTCGCTTGACCGAGTGGGGTTTTAATCCACTCTCTTTTGACGTACCCGACGAACCTGCCTTGCTATTGACTAGCAAAGTAAACACGGTGCTGGAAGAGGCGGCGCAATGGGCGAATTTTCTGCACAATGCACTCCCAGAGCTTCAAGAAGACGGCTGGATTATCGACAGTGACGACAGCTTCAAACTGGGTTTTCAAACCGCACAAAGCTGGGATGCTGAAATTGGTACGGCTCAAAATGACTGGTTTGAAATGCGCTTTAATGTCGATATTAATGGGCAACCCTATCCATTACTGCCGTTAATTATGCCCGTACTGGAAAATTACACGCTAGATAACCTACCCGAAATCCTCAATCTACCTTTAGGAAATTATCAATACTTAAGCGTGCCTAGCGACACGCTCAAGCCAATATTAGCGGTGTTATTAGAATTATTTAATGCCAGTTTATTAGGCAAAGACGGCACACTCAAATTATCGCGGTTTAACGTCGCCAGTCTTGCCGATTTAGAAACCCACAGTTACGGGTTATTTTCCTTAACAGGCGGTCAAGAATTGCGTGAGATGGCGCGAAAATTAACCAACTTTGCGGGTATTGAAGCGGTTGCCCTGCCGACTAATTTTCAGGCAGAATTGCGCCCTTATCAACAACAAGGTTTGAACTGGCTACAATTTTTACGCGAATATAAATTTGCGGGCATACTCGCCGATGACATGGGTCTGGGTAAAACCATTCAAACGCTCGTGCATTTACTGGTAGAAAAACAAGCAGGACGCATGACCTCACCGTGCTTAATCATTGCCCCGACCAGCTTAATGAGCAACTGGCGGCGTGAAGCTGAACGCTTTACCCCAGACCTCAGCGTGTTGATTTTACAAGGCGCGGAGCGCAAGCAACACTTCGATAAAATCAATGACTATGATTTAGTGCTGACCACTTATCCACTGTTACCTAGAGATGAAGAGATATTGCTCAAGCATCACTACCATTACCTGATCTTAGATGAAGCGCAAACCGTTAAAAATCCCACCGCGCTGGCTGCACAATTAGTGCGAAAAATTAACACCAATCATCGTTTATGCTTGACGGGTACGCCAATGGAAAACCATTTGGGTGAACTGTGGGCGCAATTTGATTTTTTAATGCCACACTTCTTAGGTGATAGCGGCCACTTTAAAAAACAGTACCGCACACCCATTGAAACCCTAGGCGATACAGAACGCAAAGCCCAGTTATCACGCCGCCTCGCGCCTTTTCTGCTCCGTCGTACCAAACAAGCAGTTGCCTCAGAACTACCTGCTAAAACGGAAATTATTCGTAGTGTTCCCTTACATCCAAAACAAGCGGTATTGTATGAAAGTATTCGCTTAACAATGGAGAAAAAAGTCCGCGATGCGATTGCTGAACGCGGCTTATCACGCAGCCATATCACCATCCTCGATGCGTTATTAAAATTGCGCCAAACCTGCTGTGATCCGCGCACTTTATCGCTAAAAGAAGCCCAAAAAATCAAAGAATCCGCCAAACTGGATTTACTGATGGACTTATTACCCGAACAACTCGAAGAAGGACGGCGTATTTTAGTATTTTCGCAATTCACTCGCATGATCGCGCTAATTGAAGAGGAGTTAAACACCCTCAACATTGGCTATAGCAAATTGACAGGGCAAACTAAAAAACGCGATGAAGCCATCGAATTGTTTAAAAGTGGTGAAGTTAATGTGTTTTTGATTAGCTTAAAAGCGGGCGGCGTAGGCTTAAATCTCACCGAAGCTGATACCGTAATTATTTACGATCCGTGGTGGAATCCCGCTGTCGAAAGCCAAGCCGCAGATCGCGCTCATCGTATCGGTCAAGATAAACCGGTGTTTGTTTATAAACTGGTTACTGAAAATACTGTCGAAGAAAAAATTCTTGCTATGCAGGAACGCAAACGCGCCTTAGCTGACAGTATTTATGGCGATGAGGCTAAAGAACAAGATTTCAAACTCACAGCGGATGAATTGACCGCGCTGTTTCAGCCTTTGTAAAGTGTGGCGAGTTCATCACGCAAACTGCTGTAAATCCGTAGAATGAAATTTTCTATCATCATTCCTACTCTCAATGAAGCCACCAACATTCAAGGCTGTTTGATAGCGTTGCAAGCCTTACGCAACCGTGCCGAAATTATTGTTGTTGATGGAGGGAGTCTTGATAATACCGTCGCATTGGCTACGTCCTACGCGGATAAAACTCTATTATCTGAGCAAGGACGCGCCACGCAAATGAATCACGGTGCAAAAGTCGCCAGCGGCGATATACTGATATTTCTCCATGCCGACACTGAGCTTCCTGAACACGCGCTATCATTGATTGAACAAGGTATTAGTGCTAAACAACCGTGGGGACGTTTTGCAATTCAATTACGCGGCAGTCTCGTTCCCACGCGCTGCGTGGGAATGCAGTCTCAACGCGCCGCGTTGCCCAATAGACCGCAGCGCGGTCTGTATGATCTCCCACGCAGCGCGTGGGAACTAGGACTAGGTGAATCATTCATGCTGAAAGTCATCGCCTTCATGATGAACTGGCGATCACGCTTAACAGGTATTGCCACAGGCGACCAAGTATTGTTTGTCAGTAAAG
>NQJH01000255.1 GCA_002256685.1 Methylococcaceae bacterium NSP1-2
GTCATTTTCTCACTGATAGCAATATTGTGGGCAGTTTATGGCTATAGTCTGGCTTTTACTGAAGGTAATGCGTTCTTTGGTGGCTTTAGTAAGCTATTTCTCAAAGGTATCACGCCCGACTCAATGGCGGCGACTTTTAGCAAAGGCGTGTATATTCCTGAATATATTTATATTGCCTTTCAGCTCACATTTGCCACCATTACCCCTGCGTTAATTATCGGTGCATTTGCTGAGCGGGTGAAATTTTCGGCGGTCTTATTATTCACTGTATTGTGGTTTACCTTCTCTTATTTGCCGATAGCGCACATGGTCTGGTATTGGGCAGGTCCTGATGCGTATACCGATGCCAAAGCAGGTGAAACCGCGTTAGCGACCGCAGGCTTTTTGTTTCAAAAAGGTGCATTGGATTTTGCAGGCGGCGCAGTAGTACACATCAACGCAGGCGTTGCAGGCTTAGTAGGCTGTTTATTAATCGGCAAACGTATCGGCTATGGTAAAGAATTTCTTACACCACACAGTGTCACTATGACCATGATTGGTGCATCGTTATTATGGGTCGGTTGGTTTGGTTTTAACGTGGGTTCAAATTTAGAAGCTAATGGTTTAGCAGCCCTAGTTTTCGTCAATACCTTATTAGCTGCTGCTGCCGCTACCCTATCATGGACAGCAGTCGAATGGGTAATGCGTGGTAAACCAAGTATGTTAGGCGCAGCTTCAGGTGCTATTGCTGGTTTAGTTGCCATTACGCCTGCTTGTGGATGGTCTGGTCCTATGGGAGCAATTTTATTAGGCTTAGCATCGGGTGCGACTTGTTTCTGGTCGGTGACTATTTTGAAAGCCAAGTTGAAATATGACGATTCTTTGGATGCGTTTGGTGTCCACGGTGTTGGCGGTATTTTAGGCGCATTAGGTACAGCCGTCGTGGCAAGCCCTGCACTCGGTGGTACTGGTGTTTGGGATTATGTAACTAACAGTGTTGGTGAATACAGCATGATGACACAAATGATTAGCCAATTATGGAGTGTTGTTATCGCCATTGTTTGGTCAGGTACGGTGTCTTTTGCCGCGTTTAAACTGGTTGATGTCCTTATCGGACTGCGCGTTACTGAAGAGAATGAACGCCTCGGTTTGGATACGACTGAACACGGTGAAACCGCTTATAATCCTTAATTTCCCCTTCCATCTTGCTACAACAGTAGCAAGATGGAGTCAACGGTTCAATCTTCCATGCCTTGATAGGCATTTTTTCGCAGTTTAGCCGCCTCTAATCGCTCTTTGAATTGCTGAGCAATTTTCAATAATGACGGAGCTCCACCAATAGCAACTGCATCTACTAAACAATACCAAGCCGCAACGCCGCTAGGCGGATTGCCTTGTGGTAAGTTGAGAACGGGATCAATCGCTGCCCATTTCCAAGTGCCTACTTCCGTACCGATAAGTTCTAACCAAGTGGTGATAAAAAAAGCCGCTAAGTACACCATCGGTGAGCGACCTTTAAACAAATAACCTAAAAACACGCAAAACAGCAACGCGCCCACAGAATCACCTTGCACCGCGTAGCCGCTAATGCCCCAGATTGACCATAAACCGCAGACGATAACGACGAAAGTCGCAATGGCTCTGGCATGGCGTAAAAATAAGCCAGAACGCGCCAGTGCCACAGCCGTTAAATACACCATGCCATGACCGGGTGGCACATAAAAGGGGACATTATGAAATCGGTAGGTATAGCCGCCCATAAAAGGCGAGGCGAAATGTTCGCCCACCGTAGCGAATAGTATCGCAATAACGACCTGCATACGGACTTCTTTATTTTCACCGTGTAATAAGCAAATTAAAAAAATCCAGCCGCAAGCACCCAGCGCGTATTGTTTTGCTAGGCTACCATTGGCATCACTAATTAAGCATACAGCGACGCAAAAAAAAGTAAATGCGGCAATAAAATAATCGCGTTTTTTATGGGTGTATGGGGTATTAACGTGGGGGAAATGACGAAGCATTAACGATCTCTGTTTAGGTGAATAGCCATACGATCATGGCATAGCGGGCAAATTTGCCAAATAAAATACGATGATGGGCAACCATGAAAAAAATAATACCCAGATTCCGCGTTGTTCAACGAGGGCGAGGGCGCGTTGTTTTTTCTGGGGTAACAGCGTGGCTAATGGAAATTTTTTCGCCGCCATCATGCCTAATCCCCAAGTGGTTAGCGCACCGAGGGTATTACCTACCGTGGCAACGATGAGCAATGCTTGAATGGAATAAAGATTTTTTGCAACCATGTAAGCCAAGACGGCTTCAGATCCACCCGGCATAATGGTGGAGGATATAAAGGCACTGGCGAACAATCCCCATAAGCCTATTAGTGTGTCGTACATTTATGATTCTCAAAAAAAACCCGCGCTCTTAAAAGAGCGCGGGTTTTTACAGTTAATTTAACTATTTACTAGGTAATACTTTATTTTTTTTACTAAAAAGACCTATTAAGCCTTTCATCAATTTGACAATATAAGCAATGGCTGTGCCCAACAATTCAAAGCTGTAGGCGACCACTTCTGATACGCTCATGCCTTTAAATTTTCGCGCCAGAAACGGCGCGAGAATCAAGCCGATAGCTAAACCAATCACTGTTGTACCGTTAAAAATCGACTCATCTTGTGGCGCGGCGGGCGTGGCAGGTTTTGCCACAATACCCGCTTGTTTATCTGCCGCTGCTTGTTTTGCTATCACCGCCGCTTTAGCCGCTGTCACTTCATCGGCTTTAGCTTGTATTTCGGCTTTAACCGCTAACTCAGGCAATGTTGCTTTATAGTCGTCCGCCACCACAAAAGCGGTAACGCCGGGAATACTTGGCAAGTCACCATCGCCTTTACCGACTTTTAATTGCGCTTTCATGCCCTTTTCCATGTGTTGGGCAATATCGCAATGCACTAAATAAGTTTTATCACCGGGCGGTAGAATTAACGTGCCTGAGATTTTAGAAGGACCTGAGGCTTCTAAATGGAACATACCTTTAGGATACAAATATTTAGGTAATCCGTGCATCATCCATTGATGACGCACATGATCATCATTAATAAAATGCACCGTTAATTTAGTACAGGGCTTAAAATTAAACTCCTGTGTATCAAACGCGTACATTCTGCCGGGGAATTTTTCAGCGTATTTATGACCTGCATGAACAGTAATTTCTTTGGTTTCGGATATGCTGTCACAACCACCGGGTAAGGTGCTGGTATTCTGCCCCATTACCATACCGCCCGCCATGTCCATCAAATGACCCTCACCGTGGTCCATGAGCATACTATCATGATCTTCATAGTCTTCTGCCGCCATAATTGGCGTGGAAAAAGCTACCAACAATACGCCAATCGATAATAATTTAATCATTATTTATTTCTCCCCCTTTGTCTGACAAAATCAACGCGCTTTTCAACATGCACCACCTATTCAATTTATATTAAGCGTCTTTAATTTTTCCGAGCATAGCATCAACTTTATTTTTGAACTTCGCACTTGATAAATATGCCGCATAAAGAGCCGCCAAACCTAAAAATCCGTAAAGCAACATACTACTCTTACTGGCTGCTACACCTGTACCGGCTTGAAAGCCCATGTGTACATCTAAGCGTTGACCTTGAACGCGGTTATCAGTCATTTTCTCATCAGGAAGCAGAGTAATATGAATTAAATATTTACCGGGTTCAGGCACACCATTAGGTAGTTCTAAGTTGATTGAGCCTTTTTTATGTTTCGCACTGGGTAGAAAAAATACGCGTTTACCTTCAGGTTCTTTAGTCACTTCAAACTCAACAAACATGTCTCTGTAACGCATGTCTTGATAGTCGAAAACCAATTGGGTTTTAGTATCTGTGCCGGGTAATTTTCCACAAAATTCTTCAGCTGGATAAGCAGTCGGCTGATAAGCCGTGTAATGAATCCAATGTGAAGGTTCTAATTCAAATTTACATTGGTCAGTATCAGTACCCGCCGCGCCGCCATGCGCCCAGACTGTTGCGGTAAACAGCGTACCAAGTAGTCCTAACAGACTTTTTCTTAATAATTGTTTTTTGTTCATAATGCCCTTCCTAATGTTTAATAAATTATTTTTATATGAAAAATTCGGCAACTCATTAAAGCCTGAGTTTATCGAAAATAAATTCATTTGCTATCTTATGATGCTATAGCAGTGGTCAACTCTAGCACATCAAAGTAGCCAAATAAAGGAATTGATGGAATGACCGTTTCCAGCCCTTAATATATAAGTAAATAGCGATAATCTTATGCGCTATTACTATCCTGCTGCCCTTTTCATCGCTAGCTTTAACTTACTTTATTTCCACCCGTCAATAAAAACGACATAACCTGTCATTGCTGTGTTTTATACTAGCAACCGTTACGCCCCCTCTTCATTGGTTTCAAGGAAAAACACAATGAAACGCCACGCGAAAAAAGGAACAAAATGCAGCAACACCCTGTACGTCTGCCACTTAATAACTGTCATGTAGCGTGGGCAAACGGCTCTATCGTGTGCATCGCGCGGAATCAATATAATTGGTGGGCAAGCAAAAAGACGCTTACCCACCTTACCTGACTAATTAACGAATTTAACAGACGGCGTAAAATTGCCCCTTGAAATTAGATAACCAAATGAACAAGTTAAAACAATGTTTTACACTTTTGATCGGTTTAGTTGCTTTTTCTAGCTATGCTGCGCCAAAAGCAAATAAATTTTTACCGCCCAAAGTCAGTTTTGAGGTAGCTACTCGGCAATTAATTAACAACGTTGATATTTATAAAGGTATTCATATTTTCAATCTACAATGTGTGATGGATTGGTGTGAACTTACACAAACCTCATTGGAATGTGAGCCCGTTGAATCCTCAGAAAAAGGTTTCACTCCACAAATAATAACTTCCTCAACAAGGGCTGGATTCCTAGAAATTAGTGCTATGTCTGAAGGTATGTTGGAAGTTACAGTATTTCAAGGTACGCACCATCAATTGCCCGCTAAAATTAGATTTGAATACATACCAGAATTAAAAAAATATGAAACTTCCACACGGGTTACTGGATTTAAGGCAGATGGCTTTATTAATCTTAAGTTATTTCCTAATTCAATAAAAACCGTCGATTACATTCCTATAACAGGTTCTCCTCATGCAGAATCCTTGGGCTGCGGTGTTATGGTGCATGGTATTGAAAAAGTCTTGTAGCCGTGTAGGGTACGCTGTGCGTACCTTTCTATAACGGTACGCACAGCGTACCCTACTTGACTTTGTGTAAATAGCAGCGTAGGTTGGGTTGCCGTCTTTTTGGCAACCCAACATTCTGGTATTCGTTGGGTTGCGAAAGAGCCGCATAACATCACGGTGGAATGTCGAATATTGCCAATCGGCGACACGAGTAGCACTCCGTGCTTCACTGGATTCCAATAAACATAATCAATATGGCGATTAAAATCTTCTTGATTGCGGATTGAATGCTCCCAAAACCGCCGTTGCCATAGCGTGCTTTCGCGGTGTTTGACCTTGGATTTGTTCATCCAATCTTCACGATTGAACAACGCGCCTGCTCGTTTGGAAAACCCTGCTTTAATCAAACTCCACCGTTTTGAATAATCGCTGTCACCAGAGGGCAATGTCCAAATGCAATGCGTGTGGTCTGGCAATAACACTCACGCATCAACAACAAACGGATGTTGTTGCCGCACTCGCTGGATAAGCTCGCGTAATATTCTTCGGCTTTCGGGATGAATTAACAATGGCTGCCGACGGTAGGTGACTACGGTAAAAAAATAATTGCCACCAAGTCTTGTAGATACTCTGTTCAAAATCAAGCCCATTTTGATAAAAATATCCCTTAGTTCTGATAAACTGGGATGACATAAAAACGGGAGTTATCGAAAGGCTGATTGTGTTTCAACATACCGTGGATAGCGTGTAGCAGTTTGCGCATGACTGCGCAGACCGCCTGCAAGGGCAGTTTACCGTTATCGACGAGATGATGGAAATATGCCTTGACGTACGGGTCATGTTCTTTGGCACTTAAGGCAGGC
>NQJH01000256.1 GCA_002256685.1 Methylococcaceae bacterium NSP1-2
TGTCCGCATTGAGCAAGGCAGAATACAGGTTAGGGATGATCGTTGGGATTAAAGTTTTACCGAGAAGCACCGTAAAGCCCCGTCTCTTTAGGGCGGGGATGTAAGGTGTGCTTTTGATTTTCTTGACGGCACGTCTGATAATGATAATGCGCGATAGGCATATCAATACTGTCGATTTCGTATTCAATTGCCTCACACAAACAACCCCGCTTTCATTTTATTTCTTATAGCTAAGACACAATAAAACGATTAGAGAAAATCTTGAAAACTACAGCGTTTATTGGCTTTGTAGCTTTTACAGCATAATCAATTTATAGTGCGTTTGCTATATAGACGCTTAAACGACCGCTTCTACTTGCACCAGATTGTCAGAAAATGTCGGTGCATTGCCCATATTGACGAGTTCTGCTGAACTGATACTGTTGACTGTGCCTTTGTTGAGTTGCCGCCAATAACCCAGCGTTGCCACAATCAAGCCCGCATTGACATCATCAGTGATTTTCGCCTCGCCTTCAAATGCGCCACGGTCATTGAAAACCCGCACGGTGTCGCCCTCATGAATGTTGCGATACTGGGCATCCAGTGCGTTAATCAGCACGAATTGTTCGCCTTGTCCTTTGATTTTTTGATCCATATTGGCATAGCAGGAATTGAGAAAACCGTGACTTTTAGGCGAGACAATATTTAACGGGTATTTTTTTGCCAGTTCAGGGTTGGTCGCTGCGGTTTCTCTGGAAGGCACATAATCAGGCAATGAATCCAGTGCTTCGCCCGATTGAAAACCGGCGTACATTTGCCGAAAAGGACCCGCGACAAAGTTAGTTGCACCGTCTAGTTGAAACTCACATTTACCTGACGGTGTTGGGAAATTACCCTCTTTATGCGGGGCGCGATTATCTTTAGTGCCAACGTTAAGACGGGCAAAACCGTGTTCGCGTAAATAATCCAGACTGATGCCTTCACACGCAGGCGCGTTCCAATCGACATAATTTTCCAGACATTGTGAATCCGTCCAAGTAAAATTCTCTTCTTCATAACCCATTCGCGCTGCCAAACGGCGGAAGATTTCATTATTAGGAATGGCTTCACCCGCTGATTCAACACACTTGGCGTTGTAAGTCAGGTACAAATGCCCCCACGATAAAATCATGTCTTCCATTTCCGCACCCATAGACGCAGGTAACAGAATATCTGCATAACAAGCAGTATCAGAAATAAAATGTTCCGCCGATACTAAAAACAAATCTTCATTCATCAAGCCTTCGACAATTTTGTCGGTTTCTGGGGCTTGGGTGACAGGATTGGCATTCCAGCACATCATGGATTTAATCGGCGCACCAGCGGGTGGTTCATTAGTGAGAGCGCGTCCAATTTGTAACGCATTAATCACCCGCGTACCTTCTGGAATCAAATCGGGGCGACATATCACGTCAAACTTATACGGATGTTCCCAGACGGGAAACTGTAACGCACCACCACCGACATAACGCCAAGCTCCCGTCAACGCGGGCAAACAACTAACCGCACGAATAGTTTGACCGCCACCATAATGGCGTTCAAGCGCGACACCGAGACGAATAGCGGCAGGTTGAGTGCTGGCATATTCACGCGCTAAGGTGCGAATAACCTCAGCGGGTACACCCGTTATGGCTTCCGCCCATTCGGGGGTTCGCGTTTTTGCCCGCTCTTTTAATGCCTCAAAACCCACCGTGTACTTATCCACATAATCTTGATCGACCAGCCCTTCTGCAATGATGGTATGAATCATCGCCATTGCTAGCGCACCATCTGTACCCGGTTTGGGCGCGATATGCCAATCGGCTTCTTTGGCGGTTTTAGACGCATAACTGTCAATCACCACCACTTTCGCGCCTTGTTTCTGCGCTTGTTTGACAATATGCCAGTGATGCAAATTGGTGCTCACCGAATTACACGCCCAGATGATAATGTATTTGGCATGAATAAAACTCTCAGGGTCTACACCTGCCGTCGGTCCGACGGTCAACAGCCAAGCGGTACTGGAACCTTCACCACAAAAAGTACGCTCCGTGACCGTAGCCCCCATGCGATTAAAAAACGCATCACCACCATTTAGCCCATGAACCAGCCCCTGATTGCCTAAATAACTGTAAGGCACAATCGCTTCTGCACCGTGTTCAGCAATAATGACTTTCCAACGCGACACGATTTCATCCAAGGCTTCGTCCCAACTAATCCGCTCAAACTGTTTGCTACCTTTGGCACCCGTGCGGCGCATCGGATATAACAAGCGGTCAGGATGATAATGGCGTTTTTCATAGTCTTTCAACTTAACGCACAGCCCGCCGCGCGTCATCGGATGATCTGCATTACCTTTAACGCCTGTCAGTTTGCCGTCCTCAACTTCAAATACCATTGAGCAGGTATCAGGACAATCATGCGGACAACCGCCATGATGCGTTGTTTTTGTTGCTACATTCATTTATATATTCCTCTATCTGCTGTCGTGTCATCATCATCAAAAATACTTACCAACTCATAAGATGGTTTCGCGTTGCTCTATCCATCGTACCGTGCTGCTTAAAAATCCGTTAATTTTTTTTGATAGTGAATTCCAATTGCTTGATACTCATTAGCTAACCAAAAATCCTGACCTTTTTGGTTTTTAATATAGCAATTCAACTCAATGGCTTCACAGCCGCGAGAAATAGCAAGGGATTTCAACCAGCTATTTAATTCTTTACCAATGCCCTTACTGCGAAATTCGGGTCTGATATAAACGTTATCGGGTTCAAGATGCTTGCCTACATAGTATTTAACCAGCGTCCAAACCCCACAGATACCAATTAAATTTTCATTGTAATAAATGCCAATACACTCATACCCTGCGGCTATCATTTGAGTAAGCCGCGATTCCAAAACATCGAATGGAATTGAGGCATCTAGCTCAGCCAGCAAGGGCAATATAACGGACAGATTTTCGCTATCTATAAGGTTAAATTCAACTTTCATGGTATTCCTAATGTAGAGCTAACTGGGCACGACCACAGCAAGCTTGAAAATAAGATAGTTATGATTCCGTTTGTAGTGTATCCGCTCGCATGAGATCAATAATTTCGTTTCTATCTCTGCCCCTGACATGAGCGGATTCTAGGTTTTCACTATTGCCACAATATTCACAAACAGCAATATCTGCTTTGTGGTTTTTTGTAATTTGCTGTACAAGGTTTCTCAGTCGTGGACCAATATACCTCCGCAATTCCTTGTTTGTGCCTATGAAAGAAGCCATGAATAGAGATGCCTAACATAATACATACGACATGGTTTGTCGTATAAAAAACCTAATTTTTCGGATATTTTTCATAACTTCATCTTATTATTAGTTTCGTAGGTTTGACTGACGATAGGCAAACCAACA
>NQJH01000257.1 GCA_002256685.1 Methylococcaceae bacterium NSP1-2
CCGTGTTGTGGTGTCGAAATAAAGATTACACGCTTAACGAAAGGCAACGGGGTATAAAACGCAGATTGCTTAATAAATTCACTGATTTCAGGCGTAAGCTTCATTTCCTCAAAGGGTTTGTCACTGATGAGATTCCAAAATTTCGTCCCACTGTTAATAGCCGTGAGCTTAGTCAACAAGCCACCTTGACTATGACCTGCCACGACCATTTCTTGTAATGCAGGGTCTTTTCCATCGGGGTCGAGTTCATGTACCGTGTTCGTCAGGGCGGTGCGTAACCGCCCTGCTGAATAGCCAATGCCTCTGCCGCTGTCGTATATGAATAACCATATTTGATAGTGTTTACTAATTTTTGGATCGCCATTCAGTTCGTTAATTAATTCAGCCCAGCGTGCGGGACTTGATGCCGTACCATGCACTAACACCAGAGGAATTTTCCCTGCTTGGTAAGGTTGCAGGGTGAAAATACCGTCCTGCGCTCGGTCTTTTGGAATTAGACCACTGGTGAAGACCGAGCCATTGAAAAATGCAGCAATTTCCATTGCATAGATTGGGCTATCATTTAGTTGATAAGCAAGCGCGGCGGTTGGGTCAGATTCAAGAGGCTGTTTTTGTCCATCAATGGTCACAGTTGAGGTTTTATCCGCCGCATATACTTCAAGCCGTCCTTTTATTTTGCCTTTACTCAGGCTGGAACGGGCATTTTCAAAGCGTAATAGTGCAGTGACAGGCACTTTTATCATTGCTGGTAAGCGATTTGAACCAGCAGGCTTCTTCATAGACGACTGTGTTTTTGCAAGACTTGCTGCCAAGGGAACACCGATTCCAGAATTATGGTAGCGGTTTCTGAGACCCTCAACTTCCAAGGCTGTCGTGGAAATAAAACGGTCAAGTGGGTAGCCACCCCATGACATTCCCGTTTCGTCTAGGCTTAGCTGTAATGTTCCAAAAGGGAGTTTATAAGTGCCTGCCTTTAGACGCACCTCGTTTTCTTCTGCGTCATCAGGTGCTGCCAAACCTTGGGCAACGGCTTGGTTATAAATATCATAGGTCAGCCGAAACCGTGGATCTGTTGGCGGTATCTGCATACGCGCCCCATTTTCTGGATATAACAGCGACCACGCATACACGGCTGAGGCGAGATAATAGGCACGGTCATTGGTCTGCTGGGCATGAAACAAGGACAGTTCTGCCAATGCAAATAACTGATCATCATCGCCTACTGGTCGAAGACCTTTATGGAGTTCAGCTAACACTGCCACTGGCTCGGTTTTAAATTTATCCTGTAGCCCGTGTTGTTTAAGAACGATACCTGATGCGTTTGATAGCTGATCTGACGAAATCGCGCTGGCGGTTTGAATGCCATAAGCAGTTTGAATGTCCACATGATTAATACTGACGGGTGTCGTACAACCTGAGAGCATGAGTGCGATACTCGCAGACGCAATAATAGGCATAAAATATTGCTGCTTTACTGAGCAATCTACAACCTGCTCATAATCCTTTGATTTAGCGTTGTTTGACTCTGTGAAAGTAAGTATCATCATTCGTTTTTGCTCCAAATTTTAAAGAATGTTTTTTACCAATTTTTCAAGATACACCTAAAAATTAGAATAGTAAAATCTCCCAATTATATTAAATTCCATGAAAATCTTAAATATATTAAAGGGTATTAAGTGGTCATTACTGACATTAATGCTGATAGTGACAACTGTTTGGGCAGTATTGGCTATTTATTTCGGTGATTCTCATACTGGTATTCTACAAACTGCAATCGCGGCGGTCGTTGGTTGCTTTGGCTTAGCGACATTGGTTAGCTTAGGCTTTACTCAATGGCGCAAGCGTTTTTTAGTCGGTTATGCCATTTTATTTGTGTTGATTGTAAGTGGGTGGTGGTTTGCTGTTCAGCCATCCAATGACCGACAATGGCAAGCGGATCTTGCCACGTTACCTTTTGCGACGGTCGAAGGTGATTTTGTCACCGTGCATAATATTCGCAATATCGATTACCGCAGTGAATTTGATTATTCAACCGCTTATTATGATAAAACCTTCGATTTGAATGCACTGAAAGGTATCGATTTATTTGCAGTTTATTGGATGGGACCTGCGATTGCGCATACCATTTTGAGTTTTAATTTTGGTGAGAAAGGGCATCTCGCGGTGTCGATAGAAGCCCGCAAAGAACAGGGTGAAGGCTATTCGACCATTAAAGGTTTTTTTCGCCAGTATGAACTGACTTATATTGTCGCCGATGAACGCCATCCGCCTAAAGAAAATGCGCGGCGTTTATTTTTGGAGTACATTAAAGAAATTAATGAACTGCATGAAAAACCAGCGTTTTATAATACGTTACTGGATAACTGCACCACAGCTATCTGGGTTAATACGCGCGTAAATCCAACCCATTTGCCATTTTCGTGGAAAATTTTGTTGAGCGGTTATTTGCCTGAATATATTTATGAATCGGGAGGATTGAATACTAAAATTCCTTTTGAACAATTGCAACAACAAGCCTACATTAATGTAGCGGCTAAAATATTTGATAAATCGCCCGAATTTTCACAGGGCATTCGAGCAACGATTGATAAACCATAATGACAATATAGACAACCTACTGGAATAAAAACTATGCGCAAACATATTAAAAAAACTAGATTACTACTGTCATCGCTTTCAATCGCTCTGCTGTTATCGGGTTGCGGAAGTATTGGTAAAGGCGTAGCGGAAGCTATTTTGGAAAAATCTGAAACTGAAGATACGCGAGTCTGTCAGGTGTGGGGCAAGCCTTTTAATGGGGTTGCAAGCTATTTGGCAAACAAACAACAAAATACCAAAATATTGTTTGTGCATGGGGTAGGGGATCATGTACCAGGATATACCACGCACTTTCTGGAAAAATTAGCCAAAGAGTTGAATTTAAATGAACGCTCAGCCGAGCAAAAAAATATTCAACTAAATACGCCTTTATTGCCTAATCAGAATTTAGGTAATTTGCGTGTCACTCACTTGCTGAATGAACAAAATGGTCAAGAATTGACTTTTTATGAGCTGACTTGGTCAGAAATTACGCGAAAAGAAAAAGAGTTGCTGGCATTTGATACCTCAGGTGACTACGATTTTCGCCGCGCCAAAATTAATGGGCTATTGAAAAAGTTTAGTAATGACACAGGACCTGATCCTGTTATTTATTTAGGAGAAAGCAGAGTTCCTATTTTGGCAGCATTCGGACAGTCATTTTGTTGGATGGCAAGCAGTGATTTTGCACATCTTCCCAGCGATGGTAAACATGACTGCACCAATCTGGATGATAGCCATGCTAGTCGAATTGACAAAGATAACTATATTTTTATGTCTCATAGTTTGGGTAGTCGTATTACCATTGATGGGCTACAACGTCTTGCGGGTATGTTAGCACACCCTGAAAAATATGTTGTAGGGAATAAAAAAATGGTTGTTGCTTCAAAAACTCTTGAGGTCTTAAGAAATAAGCATATTCCCATTTTCATGCTCTCTAATCAGCTTCCGATATTGCAATTGGGCAGAGAGCTACCCGAAGTGGCAGGACAAGATGCGCGTTATTGTGAGGCTAACGGAGCCGATTATAAAAATCGTATGGTCAGTGAAACGGATATTATCGCCTTCAGTGATCCGAATGATTTATTAAGTTATGGCATACCCCATGAGTTCGCGGACAAATATATCGATTCCAGACTGTGTGCCAAAATTACTAATGTCAATATCAATATAGCCAATGTGATGGATGCGTTTGGTTTTGCTGATTTGGCTAATCCAATGCAAGCCCATGTCGGTTACGATACCGATGATCGTGTGGTTGCCATGATTGCTAAAGGGATTGGTCATGCAGGTGTCGCACCATTGGTTAAACAACGCTGTGAATTTACTAAAGAAGTGAAGTAAAACCAGCGTTTATAGCGCGTTATATTGCAAGGTCTTTACACGCTACCTATCATTCATTAAGTATTATTGTAGGTACGGATAAATCCGCACCTACAATAATAAAATGGCATTAATTCGATGCGTCACCGCCATTCAGTTAAGCCCGTTTACGAATCTTTGCCACCTATTAAAATAAGACTACCAAAAAAATGACTCGCCGCAAAACGCCCAAGCAATCGTCGCTTAAATCCAATTCAGACTCAGCAGCAAAAACGCAATCAGTCATTAAACGCTGGTCTTTTCTGCTTATCGCACTCTGCTTATCGCTAGTCGTTATTACGGGTATTTATTTTTTTGTACAGACATTAAATAACCCACTACCTCAACCTGCCAATGCGGTTGCTGTCAGTGCAGAAAAGCCATTGCCAGAACAAGCGGCGGTTAAACCTTCTGTAACACAACCGCCCCCAGCGGCAAGCTATGTCGGCGCGGCGAGTTGCAAGCAATGTCATCAACCCGAATTTGAGGCATGGCAAGGTTCGCACCACCAATTGGCAATGCAGGAAGCTAATGAGCAAACCGTATTGGGCGACTTTAATAATGCCAAATTCAACTACCACGGCATAGTATCGACATTCTTTAAGAAGGATGGCAAATTCATGGTACGCACCGATGGCGCGGACGGAAAATTAACCGATTACCCTATTACCTATACCTTTGGCGTTACCCCGTTACAACAATATTTAATCGAGTTTACGGGTGGGCGTTATCAAGCACTCAGTATTGCGTGGGATAGTCGCCCCAAAGCTGAAGGCGGGCAGAAGTGGTTTCATCTTTATCCCAATGAAAAAATCGATCATAACGACCAATTACATTGGACGAAACGCTATCAAAATTGGAACATGGAATGCGCTGAATGCCATTCTACCCATTTACAAAAAGGCTACGACGCGGCAACCGATAGTTATAAAACCACCTTTAATGAAATTAATGTCGCTTGTGAATCGTGCCACGGGGCAGCATCAAACCATCTCGACTGGGCAAAACAAGCACAGCCGCCGACTTCGGACGCTAACAAAGGCTTAGCAACAAAGCTAGAAAGTCATTGGAAAGATGCGTGGCAGTTTTCCGAGAACCAAGGCGGTATTGCGCATCGTGATCAACTTGCTGACGAGTCGCTAATGAATACTTGCTGGGCGTGTCACTCACGCCGCTTAGCCTTGGTTGATGGCAGTTCGCCTAGCTTGCCACTGGAAGACACGCATAAACCATCGTTATTAACCCAGCCAACTTATCATGCCGATGGTCAACAGCGTGATGAAGATTACACATGGGGATCATTTCGCCAAAGCAAAATGTTTCAGCAAGGCGTGACCTGCATGGATTGTCACGAACCACATACGCTTAAATTACGCGCCGAAGGGAACGCGCTGTGTACCCGTTGCCATAATGCCGAAAAATTCGACACCGAAAAACATCACAACCACAAAGCCGATTCAAAAGGCGCGTTGTGCATGGATTGTCATGCGCCTGAGCAGAATTATATGGTGAATGATGGA
>NQJH01000051.1 GCA_002256685.1 Methylococcaceae bacterium NSP1-2
TGTGCCTAATGCCAAAATCACCGCGCCTTCGGGTAAGGTTGCTAACTCAGCGGCTAAAAAACTATTACATTGATTAACTTCGTCGCCTGTGGGTTTATTTTGTGGCGGTAAACATTTGACGGCATTGCTGATACGGCAGTTTTTTAATATCAAACCATCATGCAAAGATTCAGACAAAACCTGATTGCTATAACCAAACTCATACAGTGCTTCATACAATAAAATCCCCGCATAATCGCCAGTAAAGGGTCGCCCTGTGGCATTTGCACCGTGCATTCCGGGTGCTAAACCCACCACTAATAACTTAGCATTAGCATCACCAAACGGCGCGACAGGACGGGCGTGATAGTCAGGGTATTTTTGTTTTACGTCGTCCAAAAAATTAGCCAGCCGTGGACATAAACGGCATTGTGAATCGAATATTTGTTTGCTCATCATCTGTAAAAAATATAATCGGCTGAATAAGCAACGGGGGTTTCTGTGCCTAGATGATTGCTATTACAAACGGACATTGGCGGCAATCCACCGCGTGTATTAACGCGCTGAATAAAACGCGTATTTGCCAATACACCGTCACCGTGATGTTCAATCGCTTCTAATAATACCCAAGTGATTGCTGAATCCGGATTCATCTCGACTTTTTTAAGCACTCGACCCAATACGCGGCTGCCGTCTTTATAGTCCCATTGAGGTCCTACCGTGTGAGTACCGACCAAATGACCGCCGGTGTCAAATAACTGGGCATTAGGTGCTTGCAACTGCCATGAAGTCACGCCTTTATTATTGGTGCATTGATAAATCTGCTCACCTTTAGCGTGTACTAATAAAACCTGACTATGACCAGTTGGTACTTCAATCTCTTCAGGGATAATGCTCTGAGCGCAAGCAACAGCGGGTAACAACAGCAATAAACGTATAATTTTCAACATCCTGATTTCCTTAGTGCCTATAGCACAGTAACAATCAACGCGAACACAAACACAAAAATAACAAACAGACTAAACTTACCTTTTATTGATAATCCCGCCCACCATTGTTTTAATTCTGCCAATAAAGCGTGTTTTCTATCGGGGGCATCTAGGATTTTTTGCCAACGCCCACGCAAAGAATGCGCGGCTTCGTAAGCTTCTTCTTCAGCAATCAATTCAGCAATGGTGGGATAAAATACACCACACTCAGGGCAGCGCGTCTCAGTTTTGCTCCGTTCATGACCACAAGAGGGACAGTTATTCATGTTATGCTCCTACATATAATTTTAGCGATGTGTTTAATATACAAGGTTAGACTGACGCAAGAAAGCCCAACACCATTAGCTTTATGCAGGAGTAAAATAGCTTTAGCTATTTTCTAGCCAATAGCTAAAGCTATTGGACTTCTGTAATTGCTTATAAAAACCAAAAGTTAGATACTGCATCATGCCGTAGGTGCGGATTTATCCGCATTGCGCGAATGAATTCGCGCCTACAAAGGATGCACCTTTGGCAGTGAAGAACAGCATACCCTACAACTTAATAAATAACTCATGACAGACACGCAGATAAACGCAGAATTGCCCCCCTCAGTAGAAGTCCTCAAACAGGACGACGGGCAATCGTGTGTCAAATTATCAGGCTGTTGGAATCTGCGTAGTCTGTCGATCAATGTGGCGATACAGCAAAAAATCAAACAGCTGGCAGCGAATAAAATTCAGCAATGGGATTTGCGCTCAGTGGATGTGCTGGACAGTGCGGCAGCTTTGTTACTTTGGCAAGCATGGAGCGAGCAAATACCGACTGCATTACAAATAAAACCCGAACATCAAGTTTTGCTTGCCCGTTGGCAAGCGCAGATTGCGCCCGTTATTGAATCCACCCCTTTTCGTTTTGGTTTATTTTTTGATTACTGGCGGCAAAGCATTATTAGTTTTTGGGCGCAATTATTAAGCTTTTTAGTTTTACTTGGGCAGCTGGTGTTGGATAGTGCTTATCTATTAACACATCCTCAGGAAATACCGTGGGCAGAGATTTCTATTACCATTTACGACGCAGGGGTCAGAGCCTTAGGGATTACCGCCTTGGTGGGCTTTCTAATTGGTATCGTCTTGAGTTATTTATCCGCCTTGCAATTAAAGACTTTCGGGGCGGAAGTTTATATTATTGATATTCTTGGGCTGAGTATTATTCGGGAATTGGGACCGTTATTAGCGGCTATTCTTGTTGCGGGTCGTTCAGGTTCAGCAATGACTGCGCAAATCGGCATTATGCGCGTCACAGAAGAACTGGATGCGTTGTCGGCAATGGGTATTTCTCATTCTGTGCGCTTAATTCTGCCAAAAGTGACAGCACTGACGATAACTATGCCGCTTTTAAGTACTTGGACTAGTATAGCTGCACTGATAGGCGGGATGTTTTCGGCGCAAAATACACTGGATATTAGCTATCAACAATTTTTGATTAAACTGCCTGATGTCGTGCCGTTACTGAATGTCTTTATCGGTCTGGGTAAAAGCGCGGTATTCGGTCTGATGATCGCGCTGATTGCTTGTCATTTTGGTTTTAGAATTAAACCGAATACCGAAAGTTTGGGCAATGAAACGACTAATTCCGTGGTCGCGGCAATTACAGTGGTGATTATGATTGACGCGATGTTTGCTATTTTGTTTATGGGTATAGGTATGCCATGACCCCATCCTACGCAATACAGTTTGAACATATCTGGACGCGCTTTGGCGATAAAATTGTCCATCAGGATATTAATCTTAGCCTAGAACAGGGCGAAATATTGGGTGTGGTCGGCGCGTCAGGGTGTGGTAAAACTACCTTGCTACGCGAAATTATTGGTCTGCAAATACCGAGTCAGGGTGAAGTGTTCGTGATGGGGCAATCCTTGAAAAATGTGACTGCTGAAACTGGGCGGCAACGGCTGCGTAATAATTGTGGTGTGCTGTTTCAAAAAGGTGCGTTATTCAGCGTGTTAAATGTGTTTGATAATATCGCCTTTCCACTGCGAGAAATCGGCTTTCATGATGAAGATTTGATTAGCCGAATAGTATTTATGAAGCTATCAATGGTCGGATTGTCTGATCATGATGCGTGGTTAAAACCAGCAGACTTATCTGGTGGCATGATTAAGCGCGTCGCACTGGCGCGTACGATGGTGCTCGAACCCGCTCTTTTATTGCTTGATGAGCCAACCTCTGGATTGGATCCTATTTCCAGTGAGGATTTTGTTAGTCTGTTATCCGAACTACATCGCGCGCTTAATTTTACCGTGTTTATGGTGACCCATGATTTGGATATTCTGCGAGATTTATGTACCAAAGTTGCTGTGCTTGCGGATAATCAATTGGTTGCTTATGGCACGCTGGCAGAGGTGTTAAGCACTAAGCATCCGTTCATTGAAAAGTTTTTTTATAATAAACGCGCCCAGCGGGTATTTCAATATCAAGAGGTGACTCATGGGTAAAAATAAGCACGCATTGATTACAGGTCTGTTTTTGATTATTTTTGTGGCAGCAGTGACCTCAATTATTTATTGGATAGGGCATTTTGAACGGGAGCGCAACGTCTATGTTATTTCAACGCGAGAAGCGGTTGCGGGTCTTAATCCTGAATCAACAGTTTTTTATCGCGGCATTGCGGTAGGGAAAGTCCTCAATATTAAATTTGACCCCAATGACTCAGGGATTATTCTTGTGCCGATTGAAGTCGATAAAAACATTCTATTTACCAAAGGCGTTTATGCGACCTTACGATTAAAAGGCGTGACAGGATTAACCCAGATTCAATTAGCCGATGCAGGTAAAATTACTGAACGCTTGCCCGCTAATAGTCGTAATAAAGCCCATCGTATTCCATTACTACCTTCTGCTACCGATAGATTATTAGATTCAGGTGAGCAGATATTAGCAAAAGCCGACCATTTAATGGTGCGTTTGAATGCGGTATTAAATGACGAAAATGTTGAAAACATTGGCGACATTTTGGGCAATTTAAAAAACTTGAGCAATAAATTAATCGACTTAAATAAAAGCCTCGATAAAGTCTTAATCGGTATCCCTGAATTAAATCACGATGCCCAAGCGACATTAAAACACATTAATAACTTAACGCTTGAATTACAAACCTTAAGCAAAGAACTCCGTGTCTTGAGTAATAAAACGGGTCACTTTGCTGATAAAGCCAGTAATTTTGCCGATGCAGGTAAAGACATAAGCGAGATTTTAGTACAAAAAACCTTGCCTAAAATGAACATACTGCTAACCGATTTACAAGCGACTTCGCGGCAAGTCAGAAACACCGCTAGTTTGTTGGAAAGAAATCCGCAGTCATTATTACTAGGCACTAAATTATCAGAACCTGCACCCGGTGAACCTGATTATGAGGAAACTAAATGAGCCGTTTATTCATCGCTGTACTCATCATGCTCAGTTCGTCGTGTAGCGTCGCCCCTAGACAAGTCGCACTGCATGATTTTGGTGTAGATTGGGGTGAAAACAAAAACAGCGTAAATGCTGAAGTTCGACCCTCACCCCAAGTGACAAAATCAGAGATTAATGTAGACACGCCATCGTGGCTAATCAATGAATGTATTCGTTATCGCTTGCTGTATAACTCACCTACCCAACTACGTTGTTACAACTTAGATAAATGGGTTGCACCACCCGCTGAGTTATTTAAACGACAACTACAAGCCAGCGGCAAATTCTCAAAGCACCGCTTAATGATTCAACTACTGGATTTTGAACAACAATTTGATACCCCTAAACAAGCACGAGTTATCTTACATTTTGTCGCCGATGCTTATGCCTTAGGTTCTGATCGCTTAATTGCCACGCAAGATTTTCGCCTAACACAAGCCACCACAACCCCTGACGCAGCAGGTGCCGTCACCGGTTTTGCACACTTAACACAACAAGCGACAGACAAGCTTCAACAGTGGTTGACTACGATTAAATAATTTCTCTTTTGCACTGAAAAGCCCCGCATTCCGCAAGCTCCATGCGGGGCAACTGCTGAACACAAACCTGCGGGTGTGATAGTGGCGGATTACGTCTCTGGCAACATAAATGCGAGCGAAAGAAGCCCTTTACTACTTGATGAACTTTCTGTATCAACTTAATTTTATGCACTTTTTTTATGTACTTTGAGACTAATTTTTTCCAATGAAGTCCACTGTAGGTAATTGAACTTATATTTTTTAATAGACTAATCGCGTTAGAGTGGTGTACGGAGTACACTTAATTGCGAACTCTAATTGTCTAGGAAAACTTATGAAAAGAATAGCATTAATACTTGTAATACTGTTGATTACTGCCTGTGCGACAACAACTGGGCAAGTAGTTGAAATAAAAGACACTTCCGCTTTTATCAAAGGTAAAACAACCTATAATGAAGTGGTAAGTAGATTTGGAGAACCCTCGTCCATGACCATTAATTCCGATGGGACGAGAATAATAACATACACTCATATCGATACACAGCCGAACCCCACTGATTATGTTCTTCCGACTATCGGCGGGGTTGTCGGTGCAGTTGTTCCTTATGCGGGCATAGTTACCGGCATGATTCCTCATAGTAGTAGTGCTACGGCTGAAACAACTAATGTGACGCTGACTTTTGATCAAAAATTGATCTTGATTGATTACACCATATCAAAAAATAAGATGTAAGCTGTCGCATTAATGAAATTAAACAGCTAAAAACAAACGTTTTGTATCGTTCCAACGCTGAAATAAGTCCGTAAGATGAGCAAGTGTAGCAAATAGAGACAATTCCGCAGGGAGCTTGCGGAATATCGGCTACTCATTAACTATATCATCCTGTTTACATCTCCCTCGCGCCGCGTTGCATAGTAGACAGCAGCGCGGATAGCATAAATTCCCCCGCAACAGATAAACTAAATAAATCTAAACCCTAAAAACAGCTTTTTAGACCCCGCGCATTAACGGCAAACTAATCGATTGTGCTATACAATGTCCCCTTTTTAATCAACTATGGAATCCGCAATGCAAAATTACCCAGAAAAAACTTGTTCTATCGACCGCTTAGTCACGCACACAAAATTGGTCGAAGCGGCTTTAGCAGGCAAGAAAACTCAGCAACGTCGTAACGGTGTTTATGGCTATCCTAACGAAGAGTTTGAATTGGAAGGCGTAACATTTGTTATCACTGACTTAAAACAAGAGCGTTTAGGTGATATGACGGATGTAGAAGCGCAAGCTGAAGGTTATCCTACCTTAGCCATGTATAAAGACTTGATTTTAAGAATGCACGCTGGGATGAAATGGGATGATGACGGCGTGGCATGGGTACATAGTTTCGCTATTAAATAACAATAATTAACTATTGAGGGGGGATAAAATATGTCACTGTTAGATGTGTTTACTAAGAAGAAAAAACTGACTGCGGCAATTAGCCAAACTGCCAAAGCGCGTGAAAGCGAAGGAAAAATTGCCGATTCATTGTATAAAAATACTTATCACGACTATGCCGACGTAGTAGCGGGCGATCCACTACGCTCTGAAGCTTTATATAACTGGGGCTTTGCTTTATTACATCAAGCAAAAACTAAAACCGGTGATGAAGCGGTCAAACTGTATCAGGATGCGATTACTAAATTTTCTTTTTGTCTGCTGCTTAATCCGTCTTATCTAGGCGCGGCGATTAATGGCGGCGTGGCTTATATGGATTTAGCAAGATTGAAAGCCGTTGATGTACAAGATGAATTGTATGAATTGGCAAAAAGTTATTTTGAACAAGCCAATGCTATTCAAGCAGGATCAGCGTCTTATAATCTCGCTTGTATTTATAGCTTACGCGATCAGGCAGACGCGTGTTTAAAAGCCTTAGAAAATTCTAAAAGCCGAGGCAGTTTACCCGATGCCGATGAAATTATTAACGATCCTGATATGGATACTGTTAAAAATCAGCCGTGGTTTGTGGAGTTTATGGCAACATTGGGCGGAAAATCGGAAGCCGCTACTGAAACACCAGTGAAGGTAGAAGAATCAGAACACCAAGAAGCTGAAACCGTTACCGATAAGGAAGAAACGGTTAACCCCGAATAAGTTTTTTTGAAAACCAGCTGTTAATGTCGGATTACCATTCGCGTAATCCGACGACCATCAACTCGCCAACAAGTCATCCGCTTTTTGTTTTCTTACCCACAACGCAAAGATGATAACTGCCCAACCGCGTACCGCAACTTCAACATTCAAACACAAAGAAAGAAACCAACCCGCCGTTGAAGGCCAGCCCATCCATACCATAAAACCCATGATGATAGATAGAAAACCGCCAATGGACGACAACGCAGCGCGTGGCAGTTGCAAGGCGTAAATCAAGGTAATCCGCACAATCCCACGCGCAATCAGATAATTGGCAATCATCATGCTAAAGCGTTCAGGATCATCGGCGACACTCAAAATAATCAACATCCCAATAACCGTATCCAGCACCCCAACTTGCAGATTTTGTAAAAAGTCGCGGGTTTCTTTGGCAAGAAAAGCATCGAGACATTCCACCAAACCCAAGGCTAAAATCACCATGCCACTGGCAGGTAACCAAGATAAATTTCTTGCCGATAAAATAATCACATTAGGACGTGCCACACAGACTAACACCAATCCGACACCCATTAACATGATAACAATGCCCTGTGCCACCAAGCGTCGCCAATCCATCTCAAAATGCTCAGAGCGAAAAAAATTCTTAAAGGGTTTCATATTATTTTTCTCATAAAATGGGGGTGTCGCACTTATGGCTTCATACACGCCGCTAATAAATCCCGCAACTTAGCCAGACCTAAGGTTCGTGTTAAGTCAATATTGCGTTGTGGAATATTTTCCACATCAGGATAACTGCTCACTGCCCGATCAATACTGGTTTCTCGTAACAAATGTATCATTGGATAAGGTGAGCGATTAGTATAATTCTCAGGGTCATCTAAGCGTGCGCCTTCAAAATAATAATCAGGGTGAAAACTTGCCAGTTGATAAATGCCTTCATAGCCTTGGTCAATTAATAAGTCTTCGGCAATGGCTAGAAAATCCAAATAATCATCAAATGATTTAAAGGCATGAGCATAAATCAGTAATGTGGTTTCAATGCCGGTATCGTTATCGAGTCGCTGACATTCTTGCATCAAGTTCATCAAGCACGTTTCTATATCGGTTTGCTGTTCGACGCTAAAACGAATACTACCGCGTTCTTGCTCACGTTTTGCGAATGGACAGATATTGTGAGCAATAATAATGGAGGTTAGCCACGCTTGGGTTGCGCGAATAAAGGGTTCATCTGAGTTCATGAGTGGTTCATTCCAAGGCGAGAATAAAATCCCATTGTGCCTGAGTCACTGGCATAATGGACAAACGATTACCGTTTTTTAACAGGGTAAAATCGGCTAATTCGGCTTTGAGCTTGAGTTCTTTCAGCGTGATAGTGCGTGATAATTTTCTGACATATTTCACGTCTACCAACATCCATCGCGGCTTATTGGGATCGCTTTTAGCGTCAAAATGTTTGTCATCAATATCAAACGCAGAAAAATCAGGGTAGCCTTCTTTAACCACTTCCATAATACCGACAATACCCGCTTCCGTGCAGTTAGACTGATAAAAAAATACCAAATCGCCTAACTTCATCGCATCACGCATCATGTTTCTTGCCTGATAATTACGCACCCCATCCCACGGTTCAGTTTGCTCTGGTCGCTGCATTAAATCATCAATGCTAAAGCTGTCGGGTTCGGATTTGGAGTAAAACAGCTTTAGCTGTTTTCTGTTCAATAGCTAAAGCTATTGGACTCCTGCCCGCCGTTCCGCTTCAGTTTTCGCCACTTTATCACGCAGATAAACGGGCATGGCAAGCTCTACAGGGACAGCTAAACCTTGTTCAAAACCCCGAACACCTAAACGAGCAATCAGCGCGGCTCTTGGTAAATTATCGGTTTCATAATGACTCACTCGTCCTGCTAACCGCGCCATCAATTCATCGGCATAAACGCCCCAACCTGAACCAATACCAACCCCTAATCCCTCAACAGTACAATCGACTAACGCCGCAGGAATCACCGTTTCATGACCGATAAGTTCAGCAAAACCCAGCGCGTCACGTTGATACACGCCCCAGAAAATTTCACCCATCCGCGCATCGATTGCGGTAAATGCCAGCTTACTGTCGCTACGGTCAAAAAATTCTTGCGCCAGTGCAGCTAAAGTCGAGACACAGACCACAGGTAAATCCGCACCTAAAGCAATGCCTTGAATCACACCTGTCGCAATGCGTATGCCAGTAAATGACCCCGGTCCACAACCAAATGCCAGCGCGTCTAACTCGGTGGGTTTTAAATTTGCCTTACGCATTAATTCATCAATCATCGGCAAAATTAGCTTGGTGTGATGTTTGGGCGCGAGTTCAAAGCGTTCACTGATTACGCCATCGACATATAAAGCCGCTGAACACGCTTCAGTCGCCGTTTCTACTGCTAATAATTTCATTATTCTCTCTACTTGGAAAAAGGGGGTGTAAAACCTTAGCGGTCTGCATCAAAAAAATCTTGTACGTCAGCAATATCGCGGGTGCGACGCATCGGCGGAATACTGTCTAAAAAAATCTGCCCGTAGGTTTTTTTTAATAAGCGCGGATCACACACCATCAGTACCCCGCGATCTTCAACATCACGAATCAAACGCCCAATACCTTGACGCAAAGAAATCACCGCCGCAGGTAGTTGATATTCC
>NQJH01000002.1 GCA_002256685.1 Methylococcaceae bacterium NSP1-2
ATAGTGAAAACTCATTTTTAGCGCGACTTCTACCGCCGCTGAGCCATTATCGGCAAAAAAACAGCGGGTTAAACCTGCGGGGGTAATTTCAACTAATTTTTCCGCTAATTTAATGGCGGATTCATGCGTGAATCCGGCAAAAATTACTTGTTCTAAGTTGTCGAGTTGATCTTTTAGCGCGGCATTAATCGCGGGATTGGCATGACCAAATAAATTAACCCACCATGAACTAACCGCATCGAGATAACGATTGCCATCAAAATCTTCCAGCCAAACGCCTTGGGCTTTTTTAATGGGAATCATCGGCATGGTTTCATGATCGTGCATTTGGGTACACGGATGCCACAAAACCGAGAGATCACGCTGAGCAAGGGACTGGTTAGTATTCATTTTATAGCCATTTTTAAACGCATAAAAAACCCCGCGAAGTTGGAAAACTTGCGGGGCTATCAAGAAAAAACCGCGCTAAAGCGCGGCTCTACTTATTACAAGCTGTAGTACATATCGTATTCGACAGGGTGTGTACTCATACGAATACGCGTTACTTCTTCCATTTTCAATGCAATGTAGCCATCGATTACGTCGTCAGTGAAAACGTCACCTTGTTTTAAGAATTCACGGTCGTTGCTTAACGCTTCCAACGCTTGGTCAAATGAATGACACACTTGTGGAATTGCTTTTGCTTCTTCAGCAGGTAAGTCATACAAATCTTTATCCATAGCATCGCCAGGATGGATTTTGTTTTGAATACCGTCTAAGCCCGCCATCATCATCGCAGAGAATGCCAAGTAAGGGTTTGCTGTTGAGTCTGGGAAACGTACTTCGATACGACGACCTTTTGGGTTGTTGACGAAAGGAATACGAATAGACGCTGAACGGTTACGCGCTGAGTAAGCCAACATCACAGGAGCTTCAAAACCAGGCACTAAACGTTTGTAGCTGTTAGTTGATGCGTTAGTGAAAGCATTTAATGCTTTAGCGTGTCTGATGATACCGCCGATGTAGAACAACGCAGTTTCAGACAAGCCACCGTATAAATCACCTGTGAACAGATTTTTGCCGTCTTTAAATAACGATTGGTGAACGTGCATACCGCTACCGTTATCGCCCACTAATGGTTTAGGCATGAAAGTGGCGGTTTTGCCGTAAGCGTGTGCGATGTTAGCAATAACGTATTTCAGTTCTAATACTTCGTCAGCTTTTTTAACTAAAGTGTTAAATTTTACGCCGATTTCGCATTGACCCGCCGTCGCGACTTCGTGATGATGAACTTCAGTGATTTGACCCATTTCTTCTAAGGTTAAGCACATTGAAGAACGCATATCTTGGAATGAATCAACAGGCGGTACTGGGAAATAACCACCTTTAACACCGGGACGGTGTCCTGTGTTGCCGTCTGGATAGACTTTTTCTGAGTTCCAGCCCGCTTCTTCTGAGTCAACTTTGTAGAAAGAGCCGCTCATGTCAGTTCCCCAACGCACGTCATCAAAGATGAAGAATTCGTTTTCAGGACCGAAGTAGGCAGCATCAGCAATATTAGTTGATTTTAAATACGCTTCAGCGCGTTTGGCTAATGAACGGGGATCGCGCTCATAACCTTGCATGTTTTTTGGTTCGATAATGTCGCAACGCAAGATTAAGGTATTGTCATCAAAGAAGGGATCCATGACCGCAGAGGTTGGGTCTGGCATCAAAATCATATCTGATTCGTTGATGTGTTTCCAGCCAGCGACTGAAGAACCGTCAAACATATTGCCTTCTTCAAATGTATCTTCGTCAATACTGTGAGCAGGGAAGGTAACGTGTTGTTCTTTACCACGCGTATCACAAAAACGAAAATCGACAAATTTTACGTCGTTTTCTTCAATCATTTTTAATACTTTTGCTATAGACATTTATGTTGTCTCCTAAGATTTTGGGTTAATGTTTGATTCCACAGTAAAGATACCATCTTTTTTGCTGTGTTAGCCACTAAAAAAACAGTCATTGTATTGGCTTGAGTCTTGTTTTCACGATACCGACACGGATGCACAATATTGATTCAATATTCTTGCTATATGCACCATATTAGCGCAATAATTCGTTAAAAATCTAAAATATAGCTTATAAACAACGGTTTTATCATTAAAACAACTGTTGGCACAGTATCTGCTAGATTAATTAACAGTTAGCGGGGGTTGTTTGCCATCCTGTTTATATTTGTTTCTCGAAAGGAGCCAGTAAAATGAAATACTTGTTATTAAATCGCAAAAATCGAATGATTTTAGCTACTATTGGTAGTTTTTTATCCATTACTATCGGAACACCAGAAGCGGTAGCAGATACAACAGATGCCGATCTTAACGCAAAAGAAGAACAATATGAGCCTGTGCCAGAAAAAGGCATGATTAAGGCACTGACAAAATATGATATTAACGAAACCAAGTTTTTAAAAAATAATGGCATTGTCGTAGGTGGTTGGGTAAATGGCGGTATTACCTATAATTCGAGCAATCCAACTGATAGATTTAATGGTCCTGTGACGTTTGCTGATCGTGCGAGTGAATTTCAATTGAATCAATTGAATTTATATATTCAACGCGCCGTTGCGACCGAAGGTGATAAATGGGATTTCGGCGGACGTTTTGATTTTATGTTCGGTACCGATTCGGTATTTACTCAAGCTTATGGTGTTCCCGCTTATGATGTGAATACCTTACAACCGCTGAACCGTAGTAACTGGGATTTACACATGTTACGCGGTCAAAATCGTTTTTATGATATAGCCTTACCGCAAGCGTATGTCGAAGCCTACATTCCTGTCGGTAACGGTTTGAATGTTAAAGCAGGGCATTTTTATACGCCTATCGGTTATGAAACCGTTCCTGCACCTGATAACTTCTTTTACAGCCATGCGTACACTATGCAATATGGCGAACCATTCACCCATACCGGTATTTTAGCTAATTACACCGTTAACAGTAATGTGTCCGTCATGGGCGGTGTCACTACAGGGAGTGCGACAGGCGGCTGGGATGGTGGTTGGAATAAACAGTTAGGTAATTGGGCAGGTATCGCTGGCGCAACGTGGACAAGTACCGATAAAGCCACATCAGCGAATATCAGTGGTACTTACGGAGCGACATCAGAACACAGCAGCCAATCATGGGGCTTGTACAGCATTGTGTTAAAACACAATATCACCGATAAAACCCATTTAATTTTGCAACACGATCACGGTTATGCCAATAACGTCGCCTTGTCTACCGTTAGAGATGCACAGTGGTATGGCATTAACAGCCATTTATATTACGACGTTCAAGATGATTTATCGGTAGGACTGCGTGGTGAATGGTTTAGAGACCAAGACGGTTTCCGTGTATGTTCACCTGGCCGTGTTGCAGCAACCACTAATAATGAGGATGGTGCTGCGGTCAGTACCGCAGCGAGTGGTAACTTTTTATCAACTTGTCAGCCTGCAACTTACTACGCGATTACTGCGGGTCTAAATTGGAAGCCAAAACCATGGATAAATATTCGTCCTAATGTGCGTTATGATTGGAACGATGGCAGTTCAGCGGGTGTGCCTTATAACGCCTTTGACGGTGGTACTAAACAAAATCAATTTTTGTTCTCTACCGATGCAACTATCACGTTCTAAGGCAGCTTTAACGTAGATTCGGTTGCCGCTTTTTGGCAACCCAACATAAAAACAACAAAAACGGTGGAGATTCCCCTATGAAAATCAACTTACTGATTACTTTGATATTAACATTTGGCTTACTGAATGGATGTGCCAAAACTGATCCTCACCCTATGGATATGAGTCAAGCCGTGCAAAGCGCGAGTTCTAAAGCCGATCATGAGGCACTGGCGGAACACTACGAGGAAACGGCGGCAGAAATGCAGCTTAAGGTTAATGAACACAAGAAACTTCTCGCTCAATATGAAGCCAAGAGCTATTTATATGGTAAGCAGGCAGAAGATTTAAAAGCGCATTGCAAAAGATTGATTAGTATCTATGAAAGTGCTGTCGAGGAAAATCTAAGTATGGCGAAGATGCACAGGCAGATGTAGTCACTTTTAAAAAACTAAAATACGCCCACGGGCGTATTTTTTAACGCGTAGGGTTTAGCAATAACAGGAGTCCAATAGCTTTAGCTATTGGCTAGAAAACAGCTAAAGCTGTTTTACTCCTACATAACTTTTGCTTTTAACGGTGAGCAGTGAGGACTTGCTGATATTCACGGTAATTAGCTTCGAGTCAATAATAATTCAAACTCTTCAATGGGCAGTGGTTTACTAAATAGATAACCCTGACAAGACAAACAGCCATGCTGTTCTAAAAAAGCCCGTTGCGCTTCCGTCTCCACCCCTTCAGCAATCACATCCAAGCCTAAATTATGTGCCATACCGATGATGGTTTGCACAATGACCGAATCTGCGTGTCTTATACCGATATTGCGAATGAATGACTGGTCAATCTTGAGTTGATCTAGTGGTAGTTGGGTTAAATAGGCGAGTGATGAATAACCGGTGCCAAAATCATCCATAGAAAAGCGCAAACCAATTTTTCGCAGTGCCTTCATTTTGTGAATGGTGTCGTGAATGTCGTCAAGCACCAAACTTTCGGTCAATTCCAGCTTGAGTCGGTCGGGTTTAATCGCATTCTGATGCAGAATCTGGGTTATTTGCGCGACAAAATTAGATTGTTGAAATTGCTTTGCACTGACATTGACGGCGAGTTGTAAATGCTGCGTATGCGGATTGCTTTCCCAGCGTTTAATCTGTGCGCAAGCCGTTTCCAAAATCCATTGCCCAATAGGCAATATCAAGCCCGTTTCTTCCGTTAATGGAATAAAATCCTCAGGTAATATTAAGCCATGACGCGGATGTTTCCAGCGTATTAGCACTTCAGCACCAATGGCATGGCTATCGTGAGTGGTCTGTAATTGGTAATACAGCTCGAATTGATTTTCTGCCAGAGCCAAATGCAAATCCGCTTCCAATGCAAGGCGAGCGTTGATATTGGCTTGCATTTGTGGATCGAAAAAACGCAGAGTATTACGACCCGCTGCTTTCGCTTGATACATCGCAATATCTGCCTGCTTCAACAATTCTTCACTATTGCGGACATGATTTTTAAATAGCGTTGCACCGATGCTGGGTGTATTACGATAATTGTAGTTGGCAAGTTGATAAGGCTGATTAAGTGCTGCCAGAATTTTTTCGCCAACCATTTCAGTTTGCGTGGCGGCATCAAGCGCGTGTTCGTTCAAATTTTCCAGCATCACGATAAATTCATCGCCGCTCAAACGGGCAATGGTATCGTTTTCGCGTACACAGTCAGTCAGTCGTTTGGCAACCTGTTGTAATAGCAAGTCACCCATGTCATGACCTAGTGTATCGTTGAGGGTCTTAAAATTGTCGAGGTCAATGAACAGCAACGCGCCATTTTTGCCGCTATGGGTACTGGAAGCCAATGCTTGTTCAAGTCTATCTAATAATAACCGCCGATTAGGCAGACCCGTCAGGGAATCGTAGAAAGCCAAATGCTCAATTTCATCAGATGCCAACTTGCTTAGTGTGATGTCGGAAAAGGTGGCAACGTAATGGCTGACAATGCCGTCTAAATCTTCTACAGCGGTGATATTCATATATTGTGGATAGACTTCACCGCTTTTTCGCCGATTCCAGATTTCGCCTTTCCATACCCCCGTATCATGAATGCTCTTCCACATCGCGGTATAAAAGTTGCTATCGTGTAGACCCGATTGCAGCATTTTAGGGTTTTTGCCTACCACTTCGTCAGCCGTATATCCTGTGATGCTAGTGAAAGTGCGATTGACAGCGAGGATTAAATGCTTGGTATCGGTAACAATAATACCTTGTTGAGATTCAAAGACAATGGCAGCGATGCGTAGCTGTTGTTCGGCTAACTTTCTTTGAGTAATATCAGTCAGCGTGATGCGTAACATAAAAAGCCCATCTTTCATTTCGATAGCGAGGCAATCGAGGCAGGCAATAAATCGAGTGCCATTAGCGTGGATCAGGGTCAATTCAATATTTTGTTTATCGCGTTGTTGTTTGGTATGCAGAAAATGACGATACCAGCGGTTTTTATCTTCATCGGCGATGTAGCTGGCAAAACGACGATTAATCAGTTTCGAGCGTTCCCTGCCCAGCAATATCGCACCCGTGAGGTTAATTTCAGTCACCATACCAGAGGTGCTTAGGGTCAGATAGCCGACAGGGGAAAAATCATACAAATCGATATAGCGGTCGCGGGCTTCTTCTAACGTATTATGCGCCTGTCGCAATTCCTCATTCTGCATCTCCAATTCAATCTGATGCACTTGCAGTTCGTATAACTGTCTATCGGTGTCTTGCTGAGAAATATCCCTGTCAGTCTGCGTTGTGTTAGCAAGCTCTGCTTCTGCTCGCGCTCGAAGTTGCTGATTAGACGGCTGTTCGTAATCTTGTTTTTGGCTCATGAGTGTCCTCGTTAGAGAGGGCTAGGGGAAATTAATAGTGAAGGTTAAACATAAGTTTTCAGGCATTAACTAAAAACTTAACCGTTCGCCCTGAGCTTGTCGAAGGGTGAACGGTTAAGCCATTCATAGTTCGACAGGCTCACCACGAACGGCTTAACCTTACTCCCAATATCAGAAAACTTTTGTTCAGCTTATCTTTATTAACGAACAAAACCAGCAATCTATTTTTGGGTAGTGGGTTAAATCTGGAGTCAAAAAGCTTTAGCTTTTTACGATTCGCCAATAGCTAAAGCTATTGGACTCCATAATTTTTATCCTGATAATATATGAAATAACAGCTTTAACCCACTACCCTATTTTTGTTTAATCTCAGTGATGTCTATCTCGACACCCGTCATGCGTAAAGGTTTGCCCTCGGTATCGCGAGAAATTACTGTACCACGACACATCACCCAAATCCACGCGCCCGATTGAGTATGAACGCGGTATTCTGCTTTAAATTTTGGTGTGAATCCCTCGAAATGTGCCGTTAGGGCTTTTTGAACCTCAGCAAGGTCGTCAGAGAAAATGCCATTTTTCCAAGAATGAATAACAGGTTGCACGTCGTCCAATCGGTAGCCACGCATGTTTGCCCAGTGCTCATTAAATACAACATGCCCTGTCGGAATATCCCAATCCCATATTGCCAATTCAGCACCCGCTAAAATGAGAGAAAGACGGGCTTCACTCTCGCGCAGAGCAATTTTTTCTGCTGTGAGTGCCTTGATGCGTGAGCTAATGTCGGTAAAAGTCATGACCACGCCGTCAATCATATTGTTTAGGGTGCGGTAAGGTTGAATGCGTACCAACACACAGCTGTCTTCGCCGATAAAAAGTTCTTGTTCATACGGAATGAGTGAGTCCAGTACCGTTCGGGCGGCGACTAGTAATTCATCACTGTCAGCAACAGATTTGATGTCGTTTAAAGGTCGCCCTACATCTGATCCGACCAGACGATAAATGCTGAGTGCTTCGCGGGTAAAGCGGCGAATTATCAGGTCTCTATCCAGAAAGATGATGCCAATGTTGACATTATCCAGCAGGTTTTTCATGTCGTTTTGTACGTCTGCCAGTTGCTCGATTTTATTTTGCAGTTCTGAATTGACAGTAATCAGTTCTTCATTGACCGATTGCAACTCTTCTCTGGAGGTTTCCAATTCTTCATTGGTCGATTGCATTTCCTCATTAGTCGATTGCAGCTCTTCATTGGTGGATTTGAGTTCTTCGTTAGAGGCTTGCTGTTCTTCAGTACTGATCTGATAATTTTCTTTCAGGTAAGCCAATTCCTGCTCCAGTTCCTCGATATGTCCCCGTTCGGCGGGTTTGGTGATCCGTTTGCGTTTCGGCTTAATGGTGTCGATGTCCTGAAAACTCACTAGCAACAGTTTATTGTCACCACTGGTGCTGGGCAGGGGACGAACACTTAGACTCACGGTGGTAAAATTACCATTGGTTTTAACTTGGAGTAGCCGGTTTAGCGTCGGTATTGCTTCACTCGCTGCCGTATCAATCGCCGTGTGCAGTTCCAAACCCAGTCCCTCGCGAGCCATGTCAATAATGTTGAGCGTAGCGTGACCGGGGGCTGGACGCAAATATTTGCCGGTCTCGCCATACACATAAAGCATATCGCCGTTGAGATTGGTGATGACCGAGGCGGGGGCGAAAAACTGCACTAGCACGCGCCGGCATAATTCGGCAAAGTTGGTTTCCTCGTTCACCGTGATGGCTTGTTCTGAGGCTTTTTTATAGCCGCCTTGTGCTGTCCAAATTAAGGGGCTGTTCATCAGCGCATGAGCGGAAGCCTTACTGTGCGCGGCACGGTAAAATTTCCATTTGCGGTTGAGTGTTGAGAACAGTACGGTATGATTACCGATACTCTCCGATGGCGACAAAAATAATACCCCGTTTGGCTGGAGTGCGTAGTGAAAGGCTGGAATCAGTCGATTTTGCAATTCGGGAGTCAAATAAATCAGCAAATTGCGGCAACTGAGTAAATCAAGCTTGGTGAAAGGCGGGTCTTTAATCACGTTTTGAACCGCGAACACAATCATCTCCCGAATTTCCTTTTTCACTCGATAGCCAGATTCTTCCTTGGTAAAGAAGCGTCGTAGCCGTTCTAGCGTAATATCTTGGGCAATATTGAGCGGATAAATACCCGCTCTAGCGATGGCAATCGCGTCATCATCCAGATCAGTACTGTAAAACTGCACTCTAAATTCTCGATGCGTTTTGTCCATGAGTTCGCGTAGCAAGATAGCAATAGAGTACGCCTCCTCGCCAGTCGAGCAACCTGCCACCCAAATACGAAACACTGAGCCATCGATTTTGTCCTTGCAAAGTTCTGGCAGTATGTCGTTTTCTAGCACCGAAAAAGCATCCGGATCACGGAAGAAATTGGTGACATTGATTAATAATTCTTTGAAAAGTATCTGTACTTCGTCCGGATTTTCTTTGAGATAACGCACATAAACTTCGGTATCTTCGATATGGTGTTGCACCATACGCCGCTCGATACGACGGTTAATGGTGGTTTTCTTGTACTGCGAAAAATCGTGACCAGTGATGTTGCGCAACTGCATTAGGATACGCGTTATTCCGTTTACCTCTTTGGGCGTAGACAGTATTTCGGGGTGCGCGGCAACCGTGTGAATGCCAGTCAGCAGTGCGTCAGGCATTTTTTCGACGGGCAGAATAAAGGTCGCATAATCAAGTGCACTGGATGGCATACCATTATATTTAGCCGTAGAAGGTTCTTGCACCAGCGTGATACCGCCTGCACCGTGAATAGCGCGTAGTCCAAGTGTGCCATCACTCCCTGTGCCAGACAGAACAATACCGATAGCGTTCTCTGCCTGATCCTCTGCCAGTGAGCGCAAAAAACCATCAATTGGCATTCGTAGCCCGCGTTGAATATGCGGTACACTCAGTTGCAATTTGCCATGAAATATTTCCATATCACGGTTAGGTGGAATGATGTACACCCGATTAGGTTCAACTACGATTTGATCGACTGCCTCAACGACAGGCATAACGGTGGCGCGTTGCAAAATTTCAGTCAATAAACTGGCGTGATTCGGATCAAGATGCGGTATCAGTACGAAGGCGAGTCCAGAATTTGCTGGCATAGCGCGGAAAAATTGTTCAAAAGCCTCTAAGCCCCCTGCGGAAGCACCTATGCCGACGATAGGGAAAGTAGCAGGTGCGGTGTTTTTAAATTCTGCGGAGGAATCGACAGTAGCTTGGTCGGTGATGGTTTTTTGTGGCATAAGGCTTTTTCGCGGAATTAACGGAATTAATTAAGGTATTTTGATTATTCTACTCTTAAAAGAAGGATTCGTTACGCGAAACCAATATTCACGAAGCCAATTTGTAGGTGCGGATTTATCCGCACGGTGCGAATGAATTCGCACCTACAATTTACGGATTTTTTCGTGTTTTTCGTGGACAACCTGTTGATAAACTACTGCACTAATTCCCCGACAATAAACCCATCACCCAATGCCGTTAAACGTGTATTAATCGTCTGATTCTCAACGCTAACATCTGCCTCCAGCACACAACTGACACGCAAATAATTCGGCGTATAACCAAATACCCGTTGTTTGCCATCGGCTAACGGTTCACTGTAACCTTCCCACAATACCGGAAATTCATGACCGACATTAGCCGAATAAAACTGTTGCTTTAGCGTATTGGCTAATTCATGTAGCTGTTGGCTGCGCTGTTTTTTAATGTCATTGTGAATTTGATCGGGCAAAGTAGCGGCTTTTGTACCTTCTCGGCTGGAATAAGTAAAAATGTGAATATGACCAAAACCGATGGCTTGAACCGTATCAAAACTGTCTTGCCACTCTTCTTCACTCTCCGCAGGAAAGCCGACGATAATATCGGTGGTGATATTAAAGTGGGGAATTTTAGCGCGGAGCTGATTGACGATAGCGGCGAATTCGTCGGTTTTACAACGCCGTGCCATGCGCCGTAGCACCGTATCTGAACCGCTTTGTAACGGTAAATGCAAATGCGGCATGAGGCGCGGATTATCAAATAATTGAAAAAAATCAGCGGGTAATTCCCACGGTTCTAACGAGCCTAGCCGTAGCCGTGGAATATCAGTGTCGGCAAGAATGGCTTTAATTAAGTCGGATAAATTATTGTCCAAATCACTGCCATAGCCGCCTAAATGCACGCCGGTTAAAATCACTTCATCAATACCTTGGGCGTGTAAGGCGTTAATTTCATCGATAACAATCTGCACAGGGCGACTGACTTCTTCACCTCTGGCCACGGTGACAATGCAAAAGGTGCAGCGATAACGGCAACCATCTTGGACTTTGACAAAGGCGCGTTGTCTGCCGCGCGTAAATAGCGAAATTTCCGCCGGTTCGGTGGACATCGCGGGCATGGTGTTTAGATTTAATTCAGTGAGGGTTTTTTCCACTAACTGATCTTTATCTTTGTTGCTAACGACTAAATCCACGCCTAATAACGATTCAGCTTCTTGTTGATTAAGCGTCGCATAGCAACCGCTGACCACTAATTTGGCATTCGGATTGTCGCGGTGTATGCGGCGGATGAGTTGGCGGGATTTTCGGGATGCGTCCGATGTGACCGCGCAGGAATTAATCACAATGAGATGCGCAGCTTGTGGGTGTTGGGTAATGGAATGACCTGATTTTTGAAAGGCTTGCGCCCATGTTTCCAATTCAGCTTCATTCAGGCGGCAGCCTAGGGTTTTAAGATGTACTAACATTGATATAACTAGCAGAAAAGGCGGTGATTATAGCGTTTTTTGTGGGTGTGCGGGCGAGTTGTTTGGTAAATAGCCAGACCTCGGTTGTTTTAAAAACAACTGAGGTCTATGCCATAGTTATATATTTCGTCTATTTTGAACTGTGCGTTTTACCTAAAATTGCATATAAAATAAAAGCTTTTAAAATCAATAGACTGGAGTCATAAAAAAGCTCAAATCAATCTATTTTTAAATACAAGCCATTGATTTTTCTATAATTTAAAAAGTCAAATGGGTTGGCTCTGCCTAAATATGATGCCACGTTTAGCTCGAATCTACGCTATCATTACCAGTTTTTAATCTGTAATCTCTATGTACGAAAATTATTCAATGGATCGTGATTATTCAGTTGAAAAGCTAAAAGTACCGCCTAATTCTATGCAGGCTGAGCAAGCCGTGTTAGGTAGCTTGATGATGGATAATCAAACGTGGGATAGCGTTGCCGATCAGATTGTCGAGAGTGATTTTTATCGTAGAAATCATCAACTCATTTTTCGCGTTATCGAAGACTTAGCTGAAAAACAAATGCCGTTTGACATTATTACCTTGTCGGATGCGTTGCGCAGTATGGGTGAATTGGACAGTATCGGCGGCTTGCCGTATTTGTGTATGTTGGTCGAAGATACGCCCACGGCTGCGAATATTCTCGCCTACACTAAAATTGTTAAAGACCGTTCAGTATTGCGGCAATTAATTCATGTTGGTACCGAAATTTCTAATTCGGCGTTTAATCCCGAAGGACGCGAAACCACTGATTTGCTGGAAAATGCTGAGCGACAAGTATTTAAAATCGCTGAACAACGGCAAAAAGGGCAGGGCGGTTTTATCGCAATTAAAACCTTACTGGCGCAAACCGTTGAAAAAATCGAACGCTTGTATGGGCAAGAAGGCTCTATCACTGGCGCAAGTACTGGATTTACTGATTTTGATGAACTCACCTCAGGCTTACAGCAATCGGATTTAATTATTGTCGCGGGTCGGCCTTCTATGGGTAAATGCTTTGGTAAAGGCACGCGGATTTTAATGTATTCGGGTGAAATCAAAGCGGTAGAAGACATACAAGTCGGTGATGTATTGATGGGTGATGATTCTACACCGAGGCACGTTTTGTCTTTGGCACGCGGTCGCGAAGCCATGTACTGGGTGCGACAAAATAAAGGTTTAGATTATCGCGTTAATGAGTCGCATATTTTGTCCTTAAAACGCAGTCGCAGCGAAGGTAAACATAAAAATGGCGATGTCCTTAATTTGCCGTTAACCGACTATCTCAACGCTTCAACTAAGTTTAAGTCCAATTATAAAGGTTATAAAGTGGCTGTGGAGTTCCCAGAACAACTGCTACCTGTTTGTCCTTATTTTTTAGGTTTGTGGCTAGGTGATGGAACCAGTGCGTCGGTTGATATTGCCACCACCGATGTGGAGGTTATTGATTATTTGCGCGACTATGCTGAACAATTAAATCTGCATTTAACTGAGAAATTAGCGACCGATAAACACGGTAAGAATAAATGCCCACTTTATAGCATTAGTTCTCAACAAAGAGGCAATCATCAAAATACGTTCTCTTTGCAGAAAATGTTAAGAGAGCTGGATTTACTCAATAACAAGCATATTCCGCAACTATTTCTAGCCAACTCACGCGCTAATCGATTAAAACTGTTAGCCGGTTTGATTGATAGTGACGGGCATTACGCAAACCAATATAAAATGGTTGAAATAACGCAGAAAAACCTTGCCTTAGCGACGCAAATTAAATTTTTATGCGATAGTTTAGGCTTTAGAACCTCGCTCATTGCCAAGCAAGCCAGTATTAAAAAAACAGGCTATCAATCTACGGTTTATCGAGTACGGTTTTCAGGTGATATAAGTGACATTCCTGTCAGAATAGCGCGAAAAAAAGCCGCCGTCTGGACATCTCATCGAACGTGGCAACAAACAGGGATTCAAATTAATTATGACAAAATAGATGATTACTACGGTTTTGTTTGTGATGGTAATCGCTTGTTTTTATTAGAAGATATGACTGTGGTACACAATACCACTATCGCCATGAACATGGCAGAATACGTTGCCTTAAACTGTGATAAACCCGTCTTGGTATTCAGTATGGAAATGCCCGGTGATGCGTTGACTATGCGGATGATGTCGTCCTTGGGACGTATCGATCAGCATAAAGTCAGAACCGGCAAGCTCGATGATGACGATTGGCCGCGTTTAACCTCAGCGATTAGTTTGTTAGCTAATACCAAGCTATTTATTGATGATACCCCTGCATTAAGTCCAACTGAATTACGCGCGAGAGCGCGGCGGGTGGCGCGTGAGCATGGGCAGTTAGGTTTAATTGTGGTGGATTATTTGCAGTTGATGCAGTCGCCCGGTAGTGGTGATAATCGTGTCCAGCAAATTTCTGATATTTCCAGAGGTTTGAAAGCCTTGGCTAAGGAATTATGCGTGCCAGTGGTGGCATTATCACAGTTAAATCGTAATTTGGAACAACGCCCGAATAAACGTCCTGTGATGTCGGATTTGCGCGATTCAGGAGCGATTGAGCAGGACGCAGATTTGATTGTGTTTGTGTATCGAGATGAAGTATATAACCCTGACAGTCCCGATAAAGGCATTGCAGAAATGATTATCGGCAAGCAACGTAACGGTCCATTAGGCACGGTTAGGCTGACCTTTTTGGGGCAGTATACCCGTTTTGAAAATTTTTCAGGTACCTCTTACAGCCACGAGGATTATGAATGATTCCAGCAGCTTACGCGGTTTTGAATATGGCAGCCGTTGCCCATAATCTGCAAAAAGTGCGTGAATACGCGCCCGATGCCAAAATTATGGCGGTGATTAAAGCCAATGCCTATGGACATGGTGCGTTGCGTATCGCTCATACTTTAGCAGCAGAGGTCGATGGCTTTGCGGTGGCGCGTGTCGATGAAGGGGTGCGTTTGCGTAACTCAGGGGTGCAAAAGCGCATTGCGGTGTTAGAAGGTTTTACCTGTGCAGAAGAATTGGATAAATTACTGGCGTATCAATTAGACGCAGTGGTGCATTCGTTCGCCCAATTAGCTATTTTTGAAACCCGAACTGAGCGGGAAGAAATAGCTGTGTGGTTAAAATTCGACACGGGCATGAATCGCTTAGGTTTTAAAGCGGGCGAGTTGCAAGACGTTTATTCGCGGTTAATGTGCTGTTCTATTATTAAACAACCAATTAATTTGATGACGCATTTAGCCAATGCCGATGATAAGCACGATGACATGACGTTGAAGCAAATTACGTTATTTAATGACACGCTAGCTAGTTTTAAGCTAGAGCCTAATAGTGAACGTAGCATCGCTAATTCAGCAGGCATTTTGGCATGGCAACAGGCGGTAACAGAGTGGGTGCGTCCAGGGATTATGCTGTATGGTATTTCACCGTTTGCTGAGCTAACAGGTGAGCAATTAGGCTTAAAGCCGATTATGAGTTTACATTCGCGCTTGATTGCCGTTAAACGTATCGCAAAAGGTGATACCGTGGGTTATGGCGGCAGTTGGCGGTGTGAACAAGACACGACGCTAGGCGTGGTGGCAATTGGTTATGCCGATGGTTATCCGCGTTATGCCAGAGTAGGTACGCCGGTATTGGTGAATGGGCAACGGGTGTCGTTGATTGGGCGCGTGTCTATGGATATGATTACCGTTGATTTAGGCTCACAATCGAATGCTAAAGCGGGTGATGCAGTGACTTTATGGGGTGAGGGTTTGCCGGTCGAAGAAATTGCGTTGTGTGCGAATACCATCCCTTATACTTTGGTGTGTGGGGTAACGCAACGGGTTAAGCAGATAGAGTCTGGAGTAAAGCAGCTTTAGCTGTTTTCTAACTAATAGCTGAAGCTATTGGACTCCTTTTCGGCTAACTTAAATCTCTATGGCGGACAATAACATTCAGTGCTGGATTTTTGAAACGTTGGCTCAATGCGTCAGCAAGATAAACTGAACGATGTTGCCCACCGGTACAACCGATGGCTACTGTCAAATAACTCCGCCCTTCGGCATCAAAACGCGGTAGCCACCGCGTCAGAAAATCAGCAATATCCTGAAAAAGTTCAGTGACTAAGGCTTGTTCTTTAAGAAAATCAATAACTGGCTGATCTTTTCCCGTTAAACCGCGTAATTCTGGAATCCAGTAAGGATTGGGTAGCGTGCGGGCATCAAATACAAAGTTTGCGTCGAGCGGAATACCATTTTTAAAGCCAAATGATTGAAATTGTAAAGAAATATGTTTGAAGTTACGCTCATCGATTTGGTCTCTAATCAATTCGCGTAATTGATGGTAATGGGTTCGACTGGTGTCTATCACGACGTTGGCGTGTCTAGCAATCGGTTCTAGCATTGCTTTTTCGATTTTTAACGCATCTTTTAACGGAATATTGGCATCAGTTAGTGGATGTTTTCGGCGCGTTTCGCTATAACGCTTTAATAAAGTGGCTTCGTCTGCATGTAGAAAAATAATTTCACAGGCGATACCTTTACTGCGAATGAGGTCTAAGCAATCGGAAAAATTATTCAGACTGTCGTTTTTATTGCGGGCATCAATGCCAATGGCGGTTTTTTCATAGGTTTTTTCATCCGCCAGCATGACATGACCAATGAAGTCTTCGAGTAAGGTGACGGGTAGATTATCAATACAGTAATAGCCACAATCTTCAAGTGTATCTAAAGCAGTACTCTTACCTGCACCAGATAAAGCACTAACAATGAGTAATTTCATAAATTTATGGGGTAATGTTTAAGGCACGAAAAATCGTACCTTAAACGGCTTAGCTTTTTATTAATGCTGATTATGTTTTTCTTTGTGCTTAGTAATTTGACGATCTAACTTGTCAACCATTGCATCAATAGCAGCATACATATTTTCTTGATGATCTTCAGCGAATAATTTCGCACCGCTCAGTTGCAGTGTGGCTTCCGCTTTTTGAACTAATTTTTCTACGCTTAAAATAACATGTACCTCTGTAACTTTATCAAAATGACGCGCTAATTTAGCGAATTTGTCGTCGATATGCGCTTTTAATGCGTCGGTTACTTCAAGATGATGACCTGTTACTATAACTTGCATGGATTAAACTCCTTTCTTTAATGATAATAATGGATGGTGCTTCAGTTCGCGTTATAAAACGCGCTTTCTCTGATTGGATGGTGAAATAGACATTGCTTCACGATATTTGGCAACGGTTCTTCTCGCAACATTAATGCCTTTTTCTTTTAAAAGGGTCGCTATTTTGTCATCACTTAGCGGTTTTGCTAAATTTTCATTGCTAATTAATTCTTTAATAAAGGCACGAATCGCGGTAGATGAGCACTCACCGCCCGATTCCGTTGACACATGACTGGAAAAAAAGTATTTGAATTCAACGATGCCATTGGGTGTGTGCATGTATTTTTGGGTGGTAACACGCGATATGGTCGATTCGTGCAGCTCTAATTCTTCGGCAATATCTTTCAGTATCATAGGGCGCATGGCAACCGAGCCATGTTCCAAAAACCCCGTTTGTTTTTCCACAATACAGCGAGCAACCCGCAGTAAGGTATCGTTACGATTATGTAAACTTTTGATAAACCATTTTGCTTCTTGCAAATGATTTTTCATGCAGGTGTTATCCGTACTGTTATCGGCTCTTTTAATGAGTGCCGAATAAAAAGGATTAACCCGCAATTTAGGGGCGACATCTCGATTAAGACTGACTTGCCACTGACCGCTTTGTTTGGCGACATAGACATCGGGAATCACATATTCATAATCCGACTCTTGTATTTTAGCACCCGGTCTAGGGTCTAGGGTTCTGATTAATGCAATCACGAGTCGGGCGTTTTGTTCAGTCAGTTGCAGGTCACGCATGATTTTTTCTTGACCATGTGTTGCCAAACTGTCCAAATAATTAGCAACAATTGCCAGTGCGGCGGTTTTGTAAGCGGTATTATCGGGTAGCTGTTGCAATTGTAAGGTTAAGCACTCACTTAAATTCCGCGCACCGATACCGACCGGTTCAAAGCTTTGAATAAGATGCAACACCGCGATGACTTCATCAAAATCAAGATCATCCAACTGATTTTGTAAACTTTGAAAAATATCTTCAAGCGAGCTGACCAGATAACCATCTTCATTGATAGAATCAATAATGGTAATCGCAATCGCCCGATCACGTTCTGAAGTATGGGTTAATTCCAATTGCCACAATAAGTGATCTAGCAGCGTGGAGCTTTTAGTATTTTGGGGTTCAAAGTCAATTAACTCACTGGCATTACCCGCTGCCACCATCGCATTTTCATAAATATCTTCCCATGAAGAATCTATCGGTAATTCGTCTGGAACATCAGTTTGTGAACCTTCACTGGTTTGTGAATCAATATTTTCGCTTCTTTTATCTAAACTGGGATCAAAAAGCGGCTCACTACTGTCTTCTTCAATTTCCAGCATCATATTAGACTCAAGTGCCTGCTGGATTTCTTGTTGTAGGTCTAAGGTAGACATTTGCAACAATTTAAGTGATTGCTGCAATTGTGGCGTTAACGAAAGTTGCTGACCTAAGCGAAGATTTAAGGATTGTTTCATTTTGGTATTATATTTATCGGCATTTTACATGCTAAAGTTATTGCCAAGGTAGACTTTGCGCACTTGTTCATTAGCAACAATCTCTTTCGCACCGCCTTCTGCAATGACTTGCCCTTGATTAAGAATATAAGCGCGATCACAAATACCTAAGGTTTCTCTGACGTTATGTTCAGTAATCAGCACGCCAATACCGCGATCTTTCAAATGCTCGATGATTTTTTTAATATCCTCTACAGAGATGGGATCAACACCCGCAAATGGCTCATCTAATAAAATAAATTGTGGATTAGTTGCTAAGGCTCTGGCAATTTCCAGCCGCCGCCTTTCACCACCTGATAAACTTGACGCTTGCTGATCGCGTAACCGAGTGATGTGAAACTCTTCCAGCAATTCTTCAATCACCAACTCCATTTCTCCACGCGTTAAATCAGAACGAATTTGCAACACGGCGCGTAAATTATCAGCAACACTGAGTTTACGAAATATCGACGGTTCTTGTGGTAAATAACCGATACCTAATCGCGCTCTTAAGTGCATAGGGTGATGGGTTATATCCTGATTATCTAAGGTAATCTGCCCTTCATCTGCCTTAACCAATCCTACCATCATATAAAAGCTAGTGGTTTTCCCCGCCCCATTAGGTCCAAGTAAGCCCACGACTTCACTGGTATTAACCTGTAAAGAAACACCATTGACCACATTGCGATTATTGTAGGATTTTATGAGCTGAGTTGCTACAAGTGTACTCATTGCGGCTTTTTTTCTTTCGATTTCGGTTGCAAAGTCACATGCACACGCTTAGCATCCGATGCAGTTTCACCGGCTTTAACCACGGAGTTTCTACTGTCATATTCAATCAGATTACTTGAATAAGTGCCATTACCTTGCCAGACGGTCGCCTCATCAATCAGCACCAGTAGATTTTTCTTAGGGTAATATTCGCCTGTTAACGCCTCGCCTGTTATATCTTCGTCACCTTCTTTAGGCGTTTGTTTAAACTTTGCTTTTTTGCCAGTAAAGACCAACTTTTCCGCATCGCCATCTTTAAAATAGACCACCAATTTATCCGATTCTACGCGCAGACTACCCTGAATGGAGACCACATTACCGGTATAAATACTGGTAGCGGCAGCATCATCATAAGTAGCAGTATTGGAATCAATATTGATGGGCTGATCCTTGTCAGTCTCTAGGGCGAAAGTGCCTGCACTAAAAAATCCTAGCAACAGTACACAAGCGTATTTTTTAATTTGTTTCATATTTTCCTTTTACATTTGACAGCAACTCCAGATGAATAGGAGCTACAAAAACCAGTTTCATACCGATACCCGTGGTGGTGTTAGGTGGACTAATTAGTTCTGCCCATTCATTGGTTTCTGCATAACTTGTATCTGGCTTCACTCTTAAGTTAGAGGTATTAATAATGAGTTCCTTGACACCGTCTGCTTTCGCTCTGCTAACAACAGCTTTACCGTTCAAGAATAGGTCTTTACCATCGGCAGACAACACACCCGCTTGTGCTTTAATAACCCACGGTGGGGTTTTTTCGTTATAAAAAAACATCAATGGATTAACGGTATGCGTGGTGTCATCATCACTGTAGTGCATCACTTGCTCGGCAATTAATTTTTTATCTAATTTACCAAATTCATTCATTTCAAATTTAGTATAACCTGTGCTGAAATAATCCGTACTGTGTGCCGGTACAATGCTTCTTTGCTCGCCATCGCCTTCTATCAGTCTAACCAGTCCCCAGCTCACGAGGGCAACAGTGGTTAGTGTCAGATAGAATCTTTTGTTTCTTATCTTCATTTAAGGTAGCTACTCAATACGTCATTCATTGTGCCTTGTGCCTGCATAATAAAATCGCAAACCTCACGCACTGCACCACAGCCGCCCGCTAACTCAGTACACCAATCAGCCCGTTGTTTAACAGCAAAATTAGCATCATTAACCGCAATTGCTAAACCGACGCGAACCATCAACGGCAAATCCAATAAATCATCACCGACATGCGCGGCTTGTTCTGGCGTAATGCCTATTTTCTCAATAATCTCATTAAAAGCCGAAATTTTATTTTCATGCCCCTGATAAACATGCTCAATCCCTAGATTTTTCATGCGTAGCGCGACTGAATTAGATTTTCGTCCTGAAATAACCGCAACTTCCACACCCGTTTGCCGTAATAGCTTAATCCCATGCCCATCGCGTGCATGAAACGCCTTATATTCATTGCCGTCATTATCAAAAAACAGCTTACCATCGGTGAGTACACCATCGACATCTAAAATCAGTAATTTCAGTTTTTTAGCTTTTTCGACCAGCTCGTTACTCATCATCACACAATCCCCGCGCGGATTAAATCGTGCATATTTAATGCCCCAACCGCGTGTTGTTGGTCATCGACCACGATTAACGCATTAATTTTTTTTCGTTCCATAATCTGCATGGCTTCGGCGGCTAAAATATTGGCTTTAATCACGGCGCATTGTGGGGTCATGACTTCCATAATACTGGTGGTGTGAATGTTCAGATTTTTAGACAGCATACGGCGTAAATCACCATCGGTAAAAATGCCGCTAACTTGCTGTTTAGTATTAATAATTGCCGTCATACCCAATTTTTTCTCAGTCATTTCCAGCAATGC
>NQJH01000416.1 GCA_002256685.1 Methylococcaceae bacterium NSP1-2
TTTCGCCAGAAGAACCAATCATTACTTGACGATGCCTTGACTTTGCCATGAGGAATCACTTTCGTTACATAGTGGCAAGCGACTTCCGTTGCTTGATTGTTATTACTCTCGGCAAAACTGAATGTAGAAAAATAGAAAGAACTTAATACCAATAAGATTTTTAAGAAAGCAGATATTTTCATAATAGGTTTAACTTTGAATCAAAATAAGAAAAGGGATACAACGTATCCCTTTTTATTAAACAACAATAATCGCCTTGTTCAACAAGGCGATAATCGTCAGCTTATTTGTGATGCTTAGATTTATCTTTGTGATCTTCGTGATCTTCATCTTCATGTTCTTTAGCAAATCCTAACGCTTCAGCCATTACATGATAAATCACGTTTTGTTCAACGATACCGTGAAACAAATGTGCTTTAGGACCGCGAGCAAAAATAGCGACATCTTCAGCAGCGTGAGTTTCCGCAGTTAATGGAATAATCGCTTCTTGTAGATAATTAGAATTTTCTACCTTAGCAGCGTTGAGTGTAGGACGACCTGTGGCAGCACTAAAAGACGTTGGGTTGTGACCTTCACTACCTGATGCCCATGCCGCAGTAGCGGGTGTTGTGAAGGTTTTTGAACCCGCTGGTTGAAGATTTGAAGCCCCTGTATAACCAGTGCCGTTAGCGTAGTTCAATGTAGTGTATGGCAAGCCCAACATATCAAGATCAGGCGTAGTTGCGCCCACACCTTGTGTTAAACCCAAAATAGGATTGCCGCGTTGTGGATAACCACCGATAGTGAATACATGGCTATGATCAGCGGTCACAATAATTAAGGTATCTTCAGGGTCAGTAGCGTCTACAGCCGCTTGAACCGCAACGGCTAATTGTTGGGTATCGGTCAAAGCACGAAACGCATTACCCGAATGGTGCGCGTGATCGATACGACCACCTTCAACCATCAGAAAATAACCATTTTTATTTTTCTTCAAAATCTCGATAGCTTTAGTCGTCATTTCAGTCAACGAAGGTTCGCCCGCTTTGTCGTGGGCAACACGGTCCGCTTCATAATGAACGTGCGACGGTTCAAACAAACCCAATAAATGATCGGTTGCTTTCGGATCTATCGCATCAAACTGCGCTTTATTCCAAACATACTGCGCATTGCTGTGTTGCTACGCCATATTCAGGATCAGTCACTGTAGTAGGAATAAACCGAGTCCGTCCACCACCCAACGCGACATCAATACCACCGTTAACATTAAAATCGACTAATTGTGCCGCAATGTCAGGAACAGTCGCCCCTGCTGGTCTATCGGTGTCGCCTTCCCAATCACGATTTGCAGTATGCGCATAAGTCGCGGCAGGTGTTGCATGAGTAATACGCGCCGTGGAAACGATACCCACTGACATACCATCTGCTTTGGCTTGTTCCAGAATAGTAGTCAGTTTGTTGGCATTAACGACATTAGCATTAGGTTCGCTATGCGCGACCAGTTGATTGACAGACAGCGAATCGCCTATAGTTTTAACACCTGTCACCATCGATGTCATGGTAGGTGCGGAATCTGGGGTTTGTTGATCGACGCTGTAAGTTTTTGATAACGCCAAATAAGGTAATTTTTCAAAGCTCAAAGAATTTTCTTCGCCATGTCCACCTTTTTGTTGACCGTCGTAAATCCGTGACGCAGTAATGGTAGAAATACCCATGCCATCACCAACAAACAAAATTACATTTTTTGCAGGTTTTTTAATCGGATGCAAATGAAGCGCGTCAACAACGGTCTGACGACCTGCATTAAACCAATCTTCTGGTGTAGGTTCAACAGCCTGAGCAACACCTGTTGTAAATATAGAACTGACAGCAACAACGCTGAGTTTTTTTAGAAATTTCATGCTAGATTCTCCTTAAAGGAATACGCTTAGGAACCATTTTGATACCTAGCGTCAATCACGATAGATAATCAGTTAGCTGAAATACTATTTTAAAGTTGTGACAGGATGATGATGAAGTTGTGACAAGATGATGAAATGCGCAGGCAAAA
>NQJH01000417.1 GCA_002256685.1 Methylococcaceae bacterium NSP1-2
GTTTGAAATATCGTTGTTGGCATCGCTTGTAATCTGGCAGGGAAATGTTTTGCCAACAAATACACGGTCTGCGCATCATGAATCAATGGATCATAATAGTCCTGATAGCTATATGCGGCAGCATTAACACCGAGTTGTTTAATAGGTGTGCTAATCAAATCATCGGCGATAGCTTGCTGTTGCAGTAGTTGATAACTGGCAGCCAGATACACCGCGACTAAGTCATTACGCCAGAGTTCTTCTTTAAAATTGGCGCGTAAATTTTCACGCAAGGTGGACAAAATAGCGGTGGTTACTTCGCCTTGACGGGTTAATAAATACGCCGCATAAGCCCGAACGCGCACCGCTTCTAACTCACTGGCAGGGCTGGCAGCGAGAGTTTGTAAATAATTTTTGGTTCTTTCTAGCATATCTTCGGGTATGGCAATGCCTGAGGCTTTCGCTTCCATTAACACGTTAGCGGCATACACTGAGGCAAATTCATGGGCTTCGGGTGAAGGTCCCCATAAACCAAAACCACCTTCGGCATTTTGACGAGTGGTGCGTAATACTGCAACGAGTCGTAAAAAGTCGGCTTCCGAGGTATTAACGTGTTTTTCTTCGGCAAATTCTGGATGCTTACTGAATACCAGCATAGGGACTGCTTTACTCAGTAATTGTTCCGTACAAGCGTGTTCAAAATTATCCAGATAATCGGTTAAGCCCGACACCGACACCAACGGCAAAGGAGAAATACCCGCACTGACTTTACGATGTTGCGTATATAACACGCGGTCAATCGCAATGTCTTGTTTACCGATAAAACTGCCAAAACGTAAATCGGCAATTTTAGGCGAGGCAGGACGTACACTCATTTCACTGCGCATGGTGGTGGTTTTTCCTGCCACTTCTGCGGTAAAAGTCAACGTGGCATTACCAAGTACCACGGCTTGCCCTGTGGCGGCTTGCAGTTTAAAGGTCGCAACGCCTTCATGACCTTCGGCAATCACCACGGATTTTTTGGGTTCATCTTTGATAATCAGTTGCGGTGGTACAGTCAAGCTGATTTGCGCGGCGGCTTTATCGCCTGAATCTTTGACGTGATTAGCAACGGCAACGCTGACGGTAAATTCATCCGCTGGGGCAATCATATACGGCGTGTTAGGCGTGACAATTAAATCGCCGCGTACTTGGGTTTTTTCACTGACACTGGCTATGCGTGAATCATTGACCGCAACCGCCATCACCCGCATCGTGCCGTTAAAGGTTTCGGGTACGGTGTAGGTGAATTCTTTTTCGCCCACTAAATCGACAATGCCCGACCAATACACGGCGGGTTTATCGTGTTTACGTTTAAACGGATTCAAAAACGCGCCTTCATCTTCTTCACCATCACCCCCTGCGGCGGCTTGCATGAGTTTTCTAAATTCGGGCAGAATCAAATCCAGAATTTGTGTGGTATCAACTTGTAATTGGCGTTTTTTGAAAAAATGCCCCAGCGGATCAGGATTTTCATAACGCGCCACTTGTAAAATACCTTCGTCCACCGCAAACACCACCACGCGAGTCGGTTCAGGGCTACTGACTTTCATGCTTAACACGTCACCCGGTTTAATCAATTCTGGCACGGTCGTAGGCGTTACCCGTCAGTTCATGCGGCACTTGAATGTATTGTACTGAGGCTTGAGTATCGGTTTTAAACCAAACGCTGTTATAGACTTTGTCGCGTTCGATGGTGATTAAACCCGCGCCCGTATAAGGAGCGCGAATATTCACCGCGATAATGTCACCGCCGTCATATTCGGGTTTATCTAAAGTGAGTTGTAATTCAGCATTGCGGTCTAAACTGCGTGATACATTGCCCGCACCGGCAACGCTATAATCGACGCGGCTTAATAATAAGCCTTCGGCGTTGCGAACAATATAAGAATAATCACCCGCTGTGCTGCTATCAAGTGTTAAGTCATAGCCTTCTTTCGGAATCACCAGCGGGTCTTTATGAACGCTGATTTCTTTAGGGCGCGATTCATATTTATAGGTATTGTCTTCTTGGC
>NQJH01000052.1 GCA_002256685.1 Methylococcaceae bacterium NSP1-2
GGGCTTAACTATTGCAATCCATAATGGGCGGCTGCACATTCCAGTTCTCATTTCTGAGAATATGGTCGGGCATAAATTAGGTGAGTTTGCACCCACTCGTACATATAAAGGCCATGTGGCTGATAAAAAATCTAGGTAGGTGTGATGGAAATTTCAGCAAAATTAAATAATGCCCCACTATCTGCACAAAAAGCACGCTTAGTTGGCGATCAAATTCGCGGCTTACCCGTTGAAAAAGCACTGAATATTTTAAAATTCAGTTCCAAAAAAGCGGCGGGTATCTTTAAAAAAGTTTTAGAGTCTGCGATCGCTAATGCAGAGCATAACGAAAGTGCCGATATTGATGAACTAAGAGTGTCTACCGTTTATGTCAATGAAGGGGCGACGATGAAAAGATTCAAGGCAAGAGCTAAAGGACGTGCAAATCATATCCTTAAGAGAACTTGTCATATTACAATTAAAGTCGCAGAAATCGAGTAGGGGCATAAAATGGGTCAAAAGGTACATCCAATAGGTATACGCCTTGGTATCGTCAAAGATTGGAATTCAAGATGGTATGCAAACAGTCAGGATTACTCGGTATTCCTGCACCAAGATTTAACCGTTAGAGAGTTTATTAGAAAAAAATTAGCTCACGCATCGGTCAGTCGTATTCAAATCAATCGTCCTGCGAATAATGCTCATATCACTATTCACACTGCTAGACCAGGTATTGTTATCGGTAAGAAAGGTGAAGATATTGAGGTATTAAAGCAAGAAATATCTAAAATGATAGGTATTCCTGTTCAGTTGAATGTTGAAGAAATTAGAAAGCCTGAGTTAGACGCGCAGCTAGTTGCTGAAGGTGTTGCTCAGCAGCTTGAAAAACGTATTATGTATCGTCGTGCGATGAAACGTGCTGTGACTAATACCATGCGTTTAGGTGCCGAAGGCATTAAAATTAACGTTGGTGGTCGTCTAAATGGTGCTGAAATTGCGCGTAGTGAATGGTATAGAGAAGGTCGTGTGCCTTTGCATACCTTAAGAGCTGACATCGATTACGCAACTGCAGAAGCAAATACTACCTATGGAATTATCGGCATTAAAGTGTGGATATTCAAAGGTGAAGTGTTCGATATGGATGCACATATTGCGTCTATTAATTCTGAATCTAAAAAATAGTTGAAGGGATAAAGACATGCTTCAACCTAAAAGAACTAAATTCCGTAAGCAACATAAAGGCAGAAATAACGGTACTGCCGTCCGTGGTTCATCAGTTAGCTTTGGTGAATATGGTCTTAAGTCGGTTAGTCGTGGCAGATTGACTGCAAGACAAATTGAATCGGCTCGTAGAACAATTACTCGTCACGTCAAGCGTGGCGGTAAAATTTGGATTAGAATTTTTCCAGATAAGCCAATTACCAAAAAACCTTTAGAAGTTCGTATGGGAAAAGGAAAAGGTAGTGTAGAATACTGGGTTGCTCAAATCAGACCAGGAACTATGTTGTATGAAATACAAGGTGTTTCTGAAGAATTGGCGCGTGAGGCATTTACACTAGCGGCTGCTAAACTGCCTTTGAAAACACTTTTTACCGTTCGGACAATAATGTAATGAAAGCAAGTGAATTACGTCAAAAATCAAAAGACGAATTAGGAACGCTGTTACTCGATTTATCGCGTGAGCGGTTTAATCTTAAAATGCAAAAAGGTACGGGTCAACTGTCTAAGCCAGATCAAGTAAAAAAGGTTCGGCGTGATGTGGCTCGTGTCCAAACCATATTAAATGAAATGGCGAGCGCGAAATCATGAGTGAAAATGTAACTAAATTGCGAACAATCACGGGTCGTGTTGTGAGTAATAAAATGGATAAAACAATTACCGTTTTAGTTGAGCGAGTAGTAAAACATCCCGTGTATGGCAAATATATCAAGCGTTCAAGTAAAATGATGGCGCATGATGAACAAAATGTTTGTCAAGAAGGCGATGTGGTTGCTATTACCTCATGTAGACCCATGTCTAAGCATAAAACCTTTAAACTGGTTTCAGTTTTAGAAAGTGCCAACAAATAGCACACAGCTATTTATATACAGATAACAGGAATAAATCATGATTCAGATGCAAACTAACCTTGACGTCGCCGACAATAGCGGTGCCAAAAGGGTCATGTGTATCAAAGTATTAGGGGGTTCGCATAGACGCTATGCTGGCATTGGTGACATCATCAAAGTCAGTATTAAAGATGCCATTCCTCGTGGAAGAGTAAAAAAAGGTGAAGTTTACAATGCCTTAGTGGTAAGAACCGCTAAAGGTGTGCGTAGACCAGACGGTTCTGTCATTCGTTTTGATGGTAATGCTGCCGTTATTCTTAATAATAATCTACAGCCATTAGGTACACGGATTTTTGGGCCTGTAACACGCGAGTTAAGAGGTGAGAAATTCATGAAAATTATCTCTCTAGCTCCTGAAGTATTATAAGGCGGGATTCAGAATGCAAAAAATTAGAAAAGGTGATGATATCATCGTTCGTACCGGTAAAGATAAAGGTAAGAGCGGTAGAGTAACTAAGGTTTTAAAGGACAATAAAATTTTAGTTGAAGGCATTAACCAAGTTAAAAAGAACCAAAAACCTAACCCTAATGCAGGTGTTTCAGGTGGAATTATCGTCAAGGATATGCCGATTAATATTTCCAATATAGGTTTATATAATCCTGTAACAAAAAAAGCAGATCGTGTCGGCTTTAAATTTCTGGAAGACGGAAAAAAAGTTAGATATTTTAAGTCAACAAATGAAGTTGTTGATGCGTAAGGTGAATCATGGCTAGATTAGAATCTGTATATAAAGAAACAATACTTCCAGCTTTAGTCGAACAATTTGGCTATAAGTCTGTGATGCAAGCACCGCGTATTACTAAAATAACCCTGAATATGGGTGTAGGTGGTGCGGTTGCGGATAAAAAAGTTTTACTAGCAGCGGTTAGTGACATGGAAAAAATTTCTGGTCAAAAACCTGTTGTGACTTTGGCAAGAAAATCGATTGCGGGTTTTAAAATCCGTGATGATATGCCTATCGGTTGTAAAGTAACTTTGCGTAGCGACAGAATGTATGAATTTTTGGATCGTTTAATTAGTATTTCGATTCCACGAATTCGTGACTTTAGAGGTTTAAGTCCTAAAAGTTTTGATGGACGCGGTAATTATTCAATGGGCGTTAAAGAGCAAATCATCTTTCCTGAGATTGATTATGACAAAATCGACACCTTGCGCGGTATGGATATTACTATTACCACAACAGCTCAAACCAACGAAGAAGGTTTGGCATTGTTAAAGTTGTTTAACTTTCCGTTTAAGCACTAAGGGCGTTTCGACATGGCAAAAAAATCAATGATTGCGCGTGAAGATAAGCGCAAGAAATTAGTAAAGAAATTTGACGTTAGACGTAAGGCTTTGAAAGAAGCAATCAGAAGTCCAAATACATCATTTGAAGACAAGGAAGCTGCGCAGTTACAACTGCAAAAATTACCAAGAGACTCAGGCGTAACAAGAGTACGCAACCGTTGTAATATAACGGGTCGTCCACATGGGTATTACCGCAAGTTTGGTCTTAGCCGTAACAAGCTAAGAGAAGCAACGATGCGCGGTGACGTACCTGGCGTAGTCAAAGCAAGTTGGTAATGGTTGGAGAATTAGAATGAGTATGACAGACCCAGTAGCAGATATGCTAACTCGTATTAGAAACGGGCAATCTGCTGGTAAAAAAAGTATTAAACAACCCTCGTCAAAATTGAAAGTATCAATTGCTCAGGTCTTGAAAGACGAAGGTTATATTACAGATTTCAGCACCGAAACAACAGGTAGTCACACTGAAATGACTGTCGAGTTGAAGTATTATAAAGGTGCGCCTGTAATCGAGAGCATAAAAAGAATTAGTAGACCTGGTTTGCGTATTTATAAATCTAAAGACGAATTGCCAAAAGTGCTTGGTGGCTTAGGGATTGCTATTGTATCAACATCAAATGGTGTGATGACTGATAGAGCTGCGCGTGCCATTGGACACGGCGGCGAAGTTATTTGTACTGTTTGTTAACGTAGGCTAGATTTATGTCAAGAATTGCTAAAGCCCCAGTGATTATCCCCAGTGGCGTGGATATAAAACTAGAGGGTAACAATATGACCGTAAAAGGCAGTAAGGGTCAGTTATCGTTTGATTTTAATCCCGCTGTTAGTGTAGAAATTACCGATAACGTAATTTCTATGCAGTGGAATAAAGATGATAAACATGCTACCGCTCAAGCAGGTACAGCTAGAGCAATCGTCAGCAACATGGTGACTGGTGTCTCCGCTGGATTTGAGAGAAAATTGACACTGATTGGTGTCGGTTACAGAGCGCAAGCGAAAGATAATATTCTTAGTTTGTCGCTTGGTTTTTCTCATCCAGTTAACTTTGAAGTGCCAGTCGGCGTTTCAGTTGAAACACCGACTCAAACTGAAATAGTTATCAAAGGAAGTGATAAACAGCAAGTAGGACAGGTTGCTGCAAAAATCAGAGCCTATCGTCCACCAGAGCCTTATAAAGGCAAAGGTGTAAGATACGCTGAAGAGCATGTTGCAAGAAAAGAAGCCAAGAAAAAGTAAGGTAACGTGATGGATAAGAAACAATCTCGTATGAAGCGCGCATTAAAATTGCGTTGCCAAATTAAAAAATTAGGCGCGACACGTTTGTCGGTTCACAAAACATCACAGCATATTTACGCGCAAGTGATTAGTGGTGACGGCACAACAACATTAGCCAGTGCGTCAACTACGCAAGCGGACATTAAATCGGCGTTAAAAAATACTAATAACATCGCTGCTGCTACTGAAGTAGGCAAGTGGATTGCTCAAAAAGCGATAGCCGCAGGCGTAACAGAGGTCGCCTTTGATCGTTCAGGCTTTAAATACCATGGTCGCGTTAAAGCATTAGCGGATGCTGCACGCGAAGCTGGTTTGAAATTTTAGGAGAATAAAATGGCTACAGCACCTGCTCAAGGTAGTACTGACGGTTTGCAAGAAAAATTAGTTAATGTAAGACGCGTGGCAAAAGTAGTAAAAGGTGGTAGAGTATTCGGTTTTACTGCATTAACAGTAGTAGGCGATGGCGAAGGTCGTGTTGGCTACGGTGTGAGTAAAGCCCGCGAGGTACCTATCGCTATTCAAAAGTCTTTAGAACAAGCGCGTAAAAATATGCGTAAAGTGTCTTTAAAAGGCGATACCTTGCAATACCCTATTATGAATACCACCGGGGCGGCAAAAGTTTACATGCAACCGGCTTCTGAGGGTACAGGTATCATTGCGGGTGGCGCGATGAGAGCGGTATTTGAAGTGGTTGGTGTACATAACGTCTTAGCAAAATGTATTGGTACTAACAATCCGATTAACGTTGTGAGAGCAACCATTAATGGATTGACCGGAATGCACAATGCTAACCAGATAGCCGCTAAACGTGGCTTATCAGTTGATCAGATTATCGGATAGTTGCAATGGCTGGTACTAAATTAAGTGTTACAATGACAAAAAGCAAGTTTGGACGTTTACCACGTCATCAAGCCTGCTTAAAAGGCTTGGGGCTACGCAAAATCAACCAAACAGTTGAAGTCCTCAATACTGCTGAAAACAGAGGTATGATTAACAAAATATCATACATGCTAAAAGTCGAGGAAGTATAATGTTTTTAAATACCATCCAAGCAAGCGAAGGGTCTCGCAAAAAATCTAAACGCGTAGGACGCGGTATTGGTTGTACACTTGGCAAAACTTGTGGCAGAGGTCACAAGGGTCAAAAAGCGCGTAGTGGTGGCTTTCATAAAGTCGGTTTTGAAGGCGGGCAGATGCCTTTGCAACGCCGATTGCCTAAAATTGGCTTTACTTCACGAAAAAGCATGTATTCAGCAGAAGTTCGTTTAGGTGAGCTGAATGGTTTAGTTGCTGATGTGATTGATTTGAAAGTTTTGATAGCCGCAAATATCGTTCCAGCATTTACCAAAACAGCAAAAGTTATTAAATCCGGTGAAGTTAGTAAAGCGGTTACTCTTAAAGGTATCAAAGTAACTGGCGGAGCTAAGGAATCTATCGAAGCTGCTGGCGGCAAAGTAGAGGCGTAAGTGAATACTTCAAGAGCTCAGATGGCTAACAAAGTCGGCGGTTCTTCAGAACTAAAAGCGCGCTTGCTTTTTGTTTTGGGTGCTTTTTTTGTTTACCGAGTGGGTGCTCATATTCCTGTTCCAGGAGTTGATCCTAAAGCACTAGCGGTTATGTTTGAGCAGCAAAGTGGCTCTATCTTAGACATGTTTAACATGTTTTCGGGTGGTGCTTTAATGCGTTTAAGCTTATTTGCACTTGGTATCATGCCCTATATTTCTGCGTCTATCATTATGCAATTGATGACCGTTGTAATACCGACAATGGAGCAGATGAAAAAAGAGGGTGAGTCAGGGCGACGGAAGATTTCTCAGTTTACCCGCTATGGGACGGTGGTTTTAGCAACATTTCAGGCTATCGGTATTTCTGTGGCTTTGCAAAATCAAACTGCTGGTGGACTATCAGTAGTTTTGAATCCAGGAATCGGTTTTATCGTTATAACAACCATCACATTGGTTACGGGTACTATATTTCTGATGTGGTTGGGTGAGCAGGTGACGGAGCGTGGTATTGGTAATGGTATTTCGATGATTATCTTTGCTGGTATCGTTTCTGGGTTACCTAAAGCGATTGGTGGTACATTAGAGTTAGCCAGAACAGGCGAGATGAACGGGGGTTTTATTATCCTATTGTTCTTGCTGTCTATCTCAGTTACTGCGTTAGTTGTTTTTGTGGAAAGAGGACAGAGAAGAATTCTCATCAACTATCCAAAAAGACAGCAAGGTCGTAAATTATATGCAGGACAAAGTAGTTTTTTACCATTGAAACTCAATATGGCTGGCGTTATACCACCTATTTTTGCATCAAGTATTATATTGTTTCCAGCGACTATCGCAAGCTGGTTTGGTGACAGCGCAGGTTTTGGTTGGCTTCAAGATGTTGCGACTATGTTGTCACCTGGGCAACCTGTCTACGTTATGTTTTACGCAACAGCTATTATATTCTTTTGTTTTTTCTATACTGCATTAGTATTTAATTCAAAAGAAACGGCTGAGAATTTAAAGAAATCAGGTGCGTTTTTACCAGGCATTAGACCAGGTATTCAAACGAGTACCTACATAGACAAAGTAATGACTCGATTAACTTTGATTGGGGCTTTTTATATTACCTTGGTTTGTTTGTTACCTGAGTTTTTAATAGTATATTGGAATGTTCCGTTTTATTTTGGTGGAACGTCTTTATTGATTATTGTGGTAGTCGTCATGGATTTTATTTCGCAAATGCAAACCCATGTTATGTCTCAGCAATATGAAGGCTTAATGAAAAAAGCCAATCTGAAAAAATAATTTAGGAGTTAGCTGTGAAGGTTCGTGCTTCGGTTAAAACAATTTGTAGAAATTGTAAAATTGTAAAAAGAAATGGCGTTGTTAGAGTTATCTGTGTTGACGGAAGACATAAACAACGACAAGGCTAGAATTTGTTGTGCCATGATTAGTGTAATGCTATAATCTGGCACTTAACTTTAGAATACTACTCAGGGGAGTATCTGGATGGCACGTATTGCCGGGATAAATGTACCAGATCATAAACACGCAGTGATAGCTTTGACTGCAATTTATGGCATAGGTCGTCAAACAGCAAGTGAAATTTGCGTTGAGGTAGGTATAGCACCTTCCATAAAAATAAAAGAACTGACTGAAGAGCAATTGGAAGCTATTCGTAGTGTCGTTTCGAAGATGACAGTGGAAGGTGATCTGCGTCGTGAAGTTTCTATGAATATTAAGCGTTTGATGGACTTAGGTTGCTATCGCGGAATAAGACATCGCCGAGGTTTGCCTTTGAGAGGACAGAGAACAAGAACAAACGCTCGTACTCGAAAAGGTCCGCGTAAACCGATCAGAAAATAAGATATTCCTTTAAGAGATAAAAGTAATGGCTAGTCCCAATCGCGCTAGAAAACGTATTAAAAAAGAAGTTGCCGATGGTATCGTGCATGTTCACGCTTCTTTCAATAACACCATCATAACGATTACAGATAGAAAAGGTAACGCTTTGTCTTGGGCAACATCAGGTGGCTCAGGCTTCCGTGGTTCCAGAAAAAGCACTCCATTTGCTGCACAGGTTGCCGCTGAAAAAGCCGGTATCGTTGCGCAAGAATTCGGCATGAAAAATCTTGATGTTATGATCAAAGGTCCGGGTCCGGGTCGTGAATCCGCTGTGCGTTCTTTGAACAATCTGGGATTTAAAATTAATAACATTGTTGACGTAACACCCATTCCTCATAATGGTTGCCGTCCACCTAAGAAACGCCGCGTTTAGAAATCTGGAGTAGTATTATGGCAAGATATCTTGGACCTACCTGTAAATTAAGTCGAAGAGAAGGGACTGATCTGTTTTTAAAAAGCAGAGGAAAGTCTTTAGAAGGTAAATGTAAGTTAGATCAGAGACCTGGTCAACATGGCACTAAACGTGCGAGAAGTTCTGATTACGCGACGCAGTTAAGAGCAAAACAACGCTTACGCAGAATCTACGGCATCTTAGAAAAACAATTCAGAAATTACTACAAATCTGCTGATATGAAGAA
>NQJH01000053.1 GCA_002256685.1 Methylococcaceae bacterium NSP1-2
TCCAATACAGGCATTCCTGCAATGGGGCTGTTCGGATCAGTGATTGCCGATGGATTCACAATGTCATTCGCACCGATGACGATGGAGACATCGACTTTGCCCCAATCTTCGTTAATTTCATCCATTTCAAACACGATGTCATAAGGCACTTTGGCTTCTGCCAATAATACGTTCATGTGACCGGGCATACGACCTGCGACAGGATGAATACCAAAACCGACTTTTTTGCCTTTATCGCGTAGCAGTTTGGTGATTTCATAAACTGTGTGTTGGGCTTGGGCAACTGCCATGCCGTAACCAGGAATAATGATGATATTTTTTGCTGCTAATAATACAGACGCGGTTTCTTCGGCTTCTATCGGTTGAACTTCGCCTTCAATTGCTGCGGCTTCACCGCCTGAGGCAGTACCAAAACCACCCGCAATCACACTTAAAAAGTGCCGATTCATAGCGCGGCACATGATGTAACTTAGAATTGCACCGCTACTGCCAACTAACGCGCCAGTGACGATTAATAAGTCGTTGCTGAGCATAAAACCTGTTGCCGCCGCTGCCCAACCTGAATAACTGTTAAGCATGGAAACCACGACAGGCATATCTGCGCCGCCGATTGCCATTACCATGTGAACACCGAAAATCAAGGCAATCACAGTCATCATGCCTAATGGGATTAATGGTTCGCCGCCTGTTTCCAGAGCGTGTAAGAACATCCAACCCAGTACGATAGAGGCTATCAGTAGGATCAAGTTGAACCAATGTCTACCGGGTAACAATAACGGTTTGCCGCTGATTCTTTCGCTGAGTTTGCAAAATGCAATCACTGAGCCTGAACAAGTCACCGCACCGATTAACACACCGAGGTAAACTTCTAATTCGTGGATGGTTCTTCCTACGCCTTCAATAACAACGGTGTTATCCATGAAGTTAGCATAACCAACCAGCACTGCTGCCATACCGACTAAGCTGTGCATGATAGCGACTAATTCGGGCATTTGGGTCATTTCAACTTTTGATGCTGCTATTACGCCAATCGAACCGCCGATTAAAATCGCCACAATCAAGATGGTGTAAGTAGTAACAGATGCACTTAAGGTGGTGGCAATAATAGCAATCGCCATGCCTAACATACCGTAATAATTACCTTTTCTGGCGGTTTCTTGATTGCTTAAGCCACTTAAACTTAGAATAAATAAAATGGTGGCAACGATGTAAGACATCGCAACTAAACTGTGAGTCATCGTATTCTCCGATTATTTTCTGAACATTTCTAACATACGACGGGTGACTAAAAAGCCACCTGCAATATTGATAGAGGCAATAAGAATGGCGAGTCCTGCTAATACCCTAACAGTAATTTCGGGTGCAGAAATTTGTACTAACGCGCCAATGACAATAATGCCGCTAATCGCGTTAGTGACACTCATCAACGGGGTGTGCAGAGAGGGAGAAACATTCCAGATTACTTGATAGCCAACAAAACAAGCTAAGACGAACACGGTAAAATGTGCCATAAAGGATTCGGGGGCGACCGCACCAACACTGAATAACACTAACGGGTGTTTAGCGACTGAGACATGATCGACAGTAGCGGTAACGGTTGCCGTTGGTTTTGCAGGGGCGGCGGATAAGGTTGGCGGGGGTGGTGGCCAAGTGATTTTGCCTTCTTTAATCACGGTGGTGCCGCGTATCACTTCATCTTCCATATTGACGTTAATTACGCCGTCTTTTTTTGGACACAGTTCAGTGAGTAAATGGCGTAAATTGGTGGAATACAGTTGGCTAGATTGATTGGCTAAGCGACTCGGTAGATTGCTATAACCGATAATGGTTACACCGTGTTTAACAACAACGGCATCTTTTTCAGTCAGTTCACAGTTACCGCCTTGTTCAGCGGCTAAATCGACAATCACGCTACCTGCTCGCATCGAGGCAACCATCTCAGCAGTGATGAGTTTCGGTGCAGGGCGACCCGGAATTAATGCGGTGGTGACGATAATATCGACTTCTTTGGCTTGTTCGGCAAACAACGCCATTTCAGCGGCGATAAATTCAGGGGACATGGTTTTAGCATAACCGCCTGTACCGCCACCTTCTTCTTTAAAGTCCAGCATCAAAAATTCCGCGTCCATGCTTTCGATTTGTTCTTTGACTTCGGGACGGGTATCAAAAGAGCGCACGATTGCGCCCATGCCTTTGGCGGTTCCAATTGCCGCAAGTCCTGCAACACCTGCGCCGATGACTAAGACTTTAGCAGGCGGGATTTTACCAGCAGCGGTGATTTGTCCGGTGAAGAAACGCCCAAAATGTTGTGCCGCTTCAACGATAGCGCGATAGCCCGCAATATTTGCCATTGAGCTAAGCGCGTCACATTTTTGCGCACGCGACATGCGCGGCACGCTGTCCATTGCTAACACAGTGGCATTTTTTGCCGCCAGTTTGTCCATTAATTCAGGCTGTTGAGCAGGCCAAATAAAACTAATCAGTCGCCCGCCTTCGGGCAGTAAATCAACTTCATTGATGCCTAATTCGGGGTGTTGTTCAGGGGCGCGAACTTTCATGACTATATCCGCTACCCGCCATAGCGTGGGAGCATCTGGGACGATTTCCACACCAACTGCTTGATAATCAGCATCAGAAATATCGGCGTTTAACCCCGCGCCGCTTTCTATACAAACCGAAAAGCCTAACTTCATAATTTGTGCGGCCGCGTCGGGGGTCGTGGCTACACGTTTTTCACCTGAGTGAATTTCTTTAGGTATACCAATTTTCATACAGTCTCCTATGGGTGTGATTTAGCGAATTTTGGTTTCTGATTGAAACTAAAGTGACTGAGCATAGAAGATTGAAGATGGCTTTTCAATAAAAAAAACTATCCTTGATGAATAGTAAGTTTTTTACTTATTTTTAACACATTGCGTTAATGCCATTAAGTTAAGCATTAAGACCTTTAAGGTATTAAAAACTTCGGAGGTCTTACTGTGGTTCGTGGTGAGTTCGGCTAATTTTACTGTCATATCAGCTTGATAATCGGTGAGCAGTAGATTGTCTAATAAGGCGGATAAAATCTAATCGCCGCTAAGGTGATGGGGCTGTCCTTGGATATAAGACGCGCTAGGATCAATAATAAAATGACCATTCATCGCGGTACGTCCAAGCAGCATACGAAACTGCATATTGTCTCGATTGGTTAGGGTTATTTCAGCACTGATTAAGGTTTGCCCTAAGAGCAACTGAGATTCGATGACATAACGACGCTGTTTGTGACCACCGGAATCGGAGACGAAACGCCGATCTTTAATCGGCGCGTGGCATTCAATGACTTTATCAGTGTGTTTTTGTTCTGGATGGATAGCAAACATAACCCAACGCTGTCCGCCTTTTCGGTAAGGTTCAAGTGCGAAAGCGTGTAGAGCCGATGAACGTGCACCCGTATCGATTTTAGCTTTAATATGCTCAAGATTAAGCTCTGGTAACGTTACCCATTCGCGCCAACCCAATAGGGGGAGTTGTGTCATACTGCTAAACCTAATCCTATGAGTAAACCGCTATAGCTAAAGTGGTTTTTGTGATTATAAAACCGTTCGCATTGAGCCTGTCGAAGTGTGAATGTGATTCGACTGTTCGACAAACTCACAGCTCACCACGAACGGAATCATTTTATTGTGCTTTAGCGATATACAGCTTAACTACTAACCTGATTTGAAATTTTGTTGCCCGATTTAGAATTTGCTTGTCGTCCACGACGATGATAACCATTGCCACGCTTTTTATTACGGGCTTTCACCCGTCGTATGTCCAGTTTTTGCTGATTAATTTCTACTGATTTTAAATGTTGAAATATATCTAGCGGCATTTCATCGGGCAAGTCGATTAATGTATAGAGATCTTGAATTTTTACGTTGCCGATATTATTTTTATCAACGCCAGATTCTTCAACTAAAACTTGTTTAAGCGTATCTAAGCTAAGCTGATGCTTACTACCCACATCTAAGCGATAACGAACCATTTTTATGTTGGGCTGGCTAGTGACCGATAACACTGGCGTGTTTATTTCTTGTTTCATGAGAGCGGTATTTTTACCACTCTGGAGCAAATACAGCAGTGCCGATGCACAATCTAAGCTATCGATGCTCAGTTCAGCAGCGATAGTTTTTATTGAGCATCGTTGAGATGCTAAATTTTCCTTGATTAGAATCTGTTGTAAACAATTTTTCAACAGTTTGCCTTCAAGCAAGTCGTCCAACATAAACTCTTGATCATTGTGCTTTGCAACGCTCATAAAAGCAGTCATATCAACCATGTATTTCTACATAAGCCTCATCGCGTAATCGCCGCAACCAAAGTTCGGTTTCCTCTTCAATTTTGCGTTTGCGTATCGCTTCTCTCACTAAGTTCTTTTTGTGTTCGGAGGCATTATCTTTGTCTTTTCTATCAAGGACTTGAATTAAATGCCAACCAAACTGACTTTGTACTGGCTCACTGATTTCATTGATAGTCAATTTGTTCATCGCTTCTTCAAATGGTTTGACCAGACTACCCGGTTCTACCCAACCGAGTTCACCACCTTTTAAGGCAGAACCTTTATCATCTGAATGAGCGCGCGCTAAAGTGGCAAAATCATCACCATCGGCAATGCGGGCTTTTAATCCCAGTATGCGTTTTTTTGCTTCAGCATCATCAATCAATTCATTGGTTTTTATTAAAATATGGCGAACTTTAGTGGTAGAGACGACATGGTTATCGACATCACTTTTTAGCCCCAACATTTTTATAATATGAAAGCCACCTGAGCTACGAATAGGATCAGAAATTTCATTGAGGCGCATTTGTCTGACGGTGTCAACCAGTTGCGATGGAATATCATTAATGCCACGCCAACCCAGATCACCACCTTTTAAGGCATTGCCATCATCTGAATCACTGATGGCGGTTTGACTAAAGTCTTGCCCTGCCCGCAGTTTTTTAACCAACCCATTCGCTTTACTTTGGGCTTTTTGTATTTCTGACGCAGAAGCCCCTTCTTTAACAGCAATTAATATGTGTCCTAAATGGTATTGAGTTGCTTCTTCGCCGGCTTTTTCTTGGGTTTCCATGTAGTGTTCAACTTCGCTATCACTGACTTTAATACGTCCACCGATTTCTTTGGCGCGTAGTTGACTTATGACAATCTCATTACGCATATTGTCTAAAAAACTTTGATAGGAAATACCACTGTTTTCCAATTCTGAGCGAAATTGTTCAAGACTCATATTGTTTCTTTGCGCAATATCTGCTGCTGAACTATTAAGCATCTCTTCGCTGACTGTTACGCCTGCTCTTTCAGCGAGTTGCCGCTGTAGTTTGTCAACGATCATCTTTTCCAATACTTGTTTACGCAAAATTGACTCTGGTGGCAGTTGCGCCTTACTTTCCGTCATTCTTGCTCTAATGGCTGACTCTTCTCTTTGTAGTTCGCTTTCGAGAATAACATCATCTTCGACCACCGCAACGATTCTATCAACCGTTTCGGCATGTATTAAAAAGCTGCTCATCAATAAGCTACAAAACAGTGCTAAAACCATGACTCTTACTGTATTTCTCTGATTTATCACTGATCAGATCTCCGATAACCATAAATATTTTTTTCAAAGAAGGTATCTAGTCGCTCTCCGATACCTGTCAAACCTTTCAATTCTATTTGGAAGAAAATGCCATTCTGCGCTTTACCCTGTGCAATTGACTGATTAGTTCCCGCCGCAACAAGCCCTGTATCATTAACAATACTGCTGAGATAGTGTCGCCCAATAACACGAAAACGCCAGCAACAGTTTTCTTTTTCAACACCAAAAAAGCCTTCTTGGGTTCGATTATAGAGCATCGAATATTGCCAACGTCCGACTACAGACCAGTCATCATAGATGGGCCAATGCGCTGACACGTCGCTCTGAATAATATCATCCTGTCTATCCGGTATTTGTGGATTTTTCCGATAATAGTAACCGGCATTAATAATTTCATTAGGCTGATTGATAAAATGAATCGCTGCTTTGCCTCGCGTAAACTGACTGATATATTTACCTTGAGTAGTATCCTTAACACTCGGATCCCATTGCAGACCGGTATCAACTGAGATGTGATCGGTCAATTGACTACTCAACTCAGCGATAATCGGCGATGTGAAATTGGTTTCTACGGGCGTATTCGCAGTGACCTTTCTATCTTGGAAATATAAAATATCCCCGATACTCAATTTTAATTTTTCTTGACCGGTGGAAGAATCAACTAAGCGCGAAGTTAACGCCACCGATAACTGATTAGCATCCTGTATTCTATCGAGACCCGCAAAACGATTTTCTCGAAACAAACTAGCAAACACAAAATCGTATTGCGCGGTATCAAACAGCGGAATGTTGCGTTGATCTTTATAGGGAATGTATAAATAAAACAGCCTTGGTTCTAGGGTATGTAACATCGGCGACCCACCCAGATTTACGTTTTTCTCAAAAAACATGCCGCTATCTAATGACGCAATAGGCAAGGTTCGAGAAATATTCCCCGGTGATCCAGCGACTGCTTGCTTGCTTAAAAAGTACTCAGTGTGCTGTAAAGACAGTTTAGGGGTAATAAATGCACTGGCAGTTTGAAAGGGAATACTCACAGACGGTTTAATATTAAGCCGCTCTCCATTCACTTGATCACCGTGCTGAAAATAAACCGATTCACTTTCAGTCGCCACATCTATTGGCACGACAGTCTTGAAAGAATGATTCAAATTCAGGTTGATTTGTGGCAATCGTCGATAAGGAAGTACCGTGGGGGCTGAGGTAACTGCTTGATAATTGTCCGCTCTCGCGACAAGAGACACGCCTTCTCTGATATAGCTCACATCCGCCGCACTTCTCAGATAGCTGAAATTAGGTAAGCTCAAGGCATTACCCAGTTCAGAAAAATAATTTTTATCAGATATATAATTCAAATCTACATTTGAACTGATATGCGGTGTGAATACAGTTTGATTTGTAACCGCACCCAGATAGCGTGGTTTATGTAGCTGGGTATCATTAGGTAAATATTCAAATTTAACAGCACCTTTGGTCATTTCCGTTAAATAACGGAAATCACCACCCAGCAACAGACCTCTATTTGTTAAATAACGCGGCGTAAAAGTCGCGTCATAATTAGGGGCAATATTCCAGTAATAAGGTGTGTAAATACCAACACCCGCTTGTTGCGTATAGTGGAGTGATGGCGGCAGAAAACCAGTCGTCCGTCTATCGTCAGTCGGAAAAGAGAGATACGGTGTATAGAAGACAGGCACGCCTTTGAATTCAACCCACGCATTTTTAACGGCACCTTTACCGGTCACATCATTTAACTTCAGTTCAGAGGCATGAAGCACCCAGTCCTGATTACCCGGGCGACAACTGGTATAAGCAACATCTTTGTAACGCGAAAAGGTTTTACTGTCGCGATAAACGACTTTCGAGCTACCTCTCAGATGCGTGGCTGGCGAAATAAACAGTGCATCTCGAAGTTTAGATTGATCAGAGGCTAATTTCATTGACGCTGAGCGACCATATAACGCTAACTCTTCTTCGTTGTAATACACGTCACCGTTTAAATCCAAGGTTTGCGAAACACTGTCATAGTTAGCGATATGTGATAACGAATGCTGATCACCACGATTTATTTCCACATTACCTAAATAACGACCGATTTCATTATCAAATATTTCACCAAAATCTGAGGTAAGCTCTAGTGGCGCAGTCTCGCGCGATCCTTTTTTGGAGACAAACACCGGCTTTACTTTTTGTGGAGAGTCACAAATTTCCCAAGGGTCATATGGCAACTTTGATGTTAATGTCTCGAAGGTTTGTTCTTGTGTCGTATCAAAAGCGGGGTCTAACAAACGCATCTCATAAGTATTGGCGTTAAGTGCCTTAACTGGACGCGCTTGCCCTTTAGGGTCAGTACCGACCAACTGGCAATTCCAATTGTCATCCTGATTATCCCCATCACAATTCCAACCTGAATACTTAGTGGCGACACTACTAGGCGGCTTTACACGATCTGAGGTAGGAAGATGAATAGGCGATGAGGCAGATTCACTGCTTTCGTCTTTTTCTGAGGTAGCAGATTCAGTCGCTTGCGCATTTTCATCGACCACAGGTTCATCGTCTGGCTTAGTACGCTGAGCGGTTGCAGGAGCTTCATTTACCACAGGCTCATCATTTGGCTTAGTGCGCTGAGCAGTTGCAGGGGCTTCATTCACCACATCATAATTTGGCTTAGTACGCTGAGCGGTTGCAGGGGCTTCATTCACCACATCATAATTTGGCTTAGTGCGCTGAACGGTTGCAGGAGCTTCATTCACCACATCATAATTTGGCTTAGTGCGTTGAACGGTGACAGGAGCTTCATCCGGCTCGTCATTCGGCTCTACTAGCGCAGGTTGAATTCTTTTTGCGGGCAGAGATTCAGTAGGAAAATTAGAGTTATCGGTCTTAGTGCTGGGTTTTTCATCCCCCACACAAAGCCACTCTTTGGTGTCTTTATTCTGCTCACAATCCCACGCTGAGTCATTAGCAAAGCTAATAGGTGCATACAATAAGGGCAAAAAAACCAGAGATAATCGACGGTGCATAGGCAATATAAGTTTAGTTGCGTAATTAGTTGGTAAATCGCATAAAATGCTGATTTATCATTTTACCTCAATTCACTACTGCGTTATAACTTATCTAATCAAAACATCATGATGATTGAAGACTTAAGAACCATTGCCATGCTCGACTGGCTTGAAAATGACTTATTATTGACTATTAACGACTGTGCTTTGGCATCCAGTGACGCTAGCTTTCGCCGTTATTTTAGAGTCAAAACCCCAGAAGGATCGTTCGTTATCATGGACGCGCCACCTGAAAAAGAGCAACTAGCCCCCTTTATTCGTATTGCTAACTTAATGGCGAATGCCCAGCTTCATGTGCCTGCTATTTTCCAACAAAATTTAGTTGACGGTTTTTTATTGCTGGAAGATTTAGGTTCGCAAAATTTGTTAGATAAAATTAACAATCATAATGCTGATAGCTTATATCAACCTGCTTTTGACAGCTTATTCAATCTGCAAACAAAAACCCAGTTAGCCAATAGCAATCTACCGCGTTATGACCAAGCACTGCTGGAACGAGAACTGGATATTTTTGAAGAATGGTTTTTAGGGCAGTATTTAGATATTGAAATCCCCGTATCACTGTGGCAAAGCGTCCGCTCACTGCTCATTAATTCGGCTTTAGAGCAACCCATTACTTGTGTACACCGTGATTATCATTCTCGCAATTTGATGGTGCTGAATAACAATGGATTAGGCGTTATTGATTTTCAAGATGCAGTCATCGGTCCTATTACTTACGATTTGGTGTCATTATTGCGTGATTGTTATATCGATTGGGATGTTGAACAAGTAGAACGCTGGATGACGGCTTACTATCAGCGATTACAACAAGCTGAGTTAATTCAATGCGAGTTGAGCCAATTTAAACGCTGGTTTGATTTAATGGGAATGCAACGACATCTTAAAGCCATTGGTATTTTTTCGCGGCTCAATTTTAGAGATAGCAAACCTAATTATCTGGACGACATTCCACGCACATTAAATTATGTCACCACGCAAGCCGCCGCCTATCCAGAGCTAGCTGAATTCAGTGCGTTTCTTAATGAATATGTATTGCCCGCTCTATGAAAGCCATGATTTTAGCCGCAGGACGCGGCGAAAGAATGCGTCCACTAACCGATCACACACCCAAACCTTTGTTATTAGTCGCTGGAAAACCGATTATTGTTCACACCATCACGCAATTAGTGACAGCAGGTTTTACCGATATTGTTATTAATCATGCTCATTTAGGCGAACAAATCGAAGCCACACTCGGCAATGGTCAAGAGCTAGGTGCGAGCATTCACTATTCGCCCGAAGGTGAGCAAGGCTTAGAAACCGCTGGTGGCATTATTAACGCCCTGCCCTTACTCGGTGATGAGCCATTTTTAGTAGTGAATG